>CAMUZZ010000005.1 GCA_947165355.1 uncultured Clostridium sp. | reverse complement strand
TTTAAAATAACATCTGCTTCTGCAAATGCATTCTTATAACTATCTGTTAATACCATTTTCACTTCTTCCTTCGTATTAATTATTTCCTTAAAATTATATCATACTACAAATTGATTTCAACATAATTTTTTTTAACACCAAATTTGTTTTTTATGATATAATCACCCCCGAGGTGACTTAAGATGAACGAGTACAAAATACTTGCAATAAATCCTGGTTCTAGATCTTTGAAAATTGCACTATTTAAGAACGAAGAGCCAATATTTAACGAAACAATTTATTATACACAAAAAAATTATGACAGTGAAACCGAAGTTCAATCTAAGGTTCAAATGGCTATAGATACTCTTAAAAATCATAATATTCCACTATCTTCTATCGATGCTTTTTCAGGAAGAGCTGGTGGACTTGAATCTATGGATGGTGGCGTTTATTTAGTAAATGATTTAATGCTAAAGCATGCACGAGAAGGATATTCAATGAAACATGCATCAAACCTTGGAATACAAATTGCAGAAGAATTAGCAAAACAAAGTGGAAAAAAAGCCTATACAGTAAATCCTGTTACAGTCGATGAACTTCAAGACGTTGCAAAAATTACTGGAATAAACGGAATATACAAGCAATCTATTTTTCATGCTTTAAATCAAAAAGAAGTTGCACATCAATATGCAAAATCAATTGGAAAAACTTATGAAGAGCTTAATTTAATTGTTGTTCATCTCGGCAGTGGAATTACAATTGGAGCTCACAAACACGGAAAAGTTATAGATGTAAACAACGCACTTCGAGGCGATGGTCCATTTACAACAGGAAGAACAGGAAGTACATTTGCACAAGATATAATAGAATTATGCTTTTCAGAAAAATACACTAAGGAAGAAATGCATGAACTTATAACAAGAAAAGGTGGAATGATATCACTTCTTGGAACAAACGATGTTAGAGAAGTTTTAAAGCAAATAGATACTGGTAACCAAAAAGCAAAACTAGTTTTAGATTCAATGTTATATCAAATATCAAAACAAATAGGTTCAGTTAGCATTAACTTTGGAAGAAATTTAGATGGAATAATATTAACAGGAGCCATGGCAAAAAGCGAATACATAACAAATACAATTTCTGATTACGTATCATTTTTAGGAAATGTTTCTATATTCCCTGGAGAACTTGAAATGGAAGCACTATCAAACGGGGTATACAGAGCCTTAATCGGCGAGGAAAAAATAAAAGAATACACCGGTATTCCTGTAGATGAAAAATTACGAAATTTAATGAAATAACTTTTCTATACATCTTCTTACAATGCCAGTGGTGATCGTTAAAAAGATATACTATAGCTTTTATGAACTGCAAAAAAGTAACAAATTCAAAAAAACCTTACCGAAACGGTAAGGTTTTTATTTTTATTCTTCTTCTGGTGCTTCAACTGGACAAACCCCAGCACATGTTCCACAAGAAATGCACATATTAGGATCAATTTCGTATTTTCCATCTCCTTGTTTTATGCACTCAACTGGACATTGAGCAGCGCAAGCTCCACATGATATACACTTATCTGTAATTTTGTAAGCCATCTAATTCACCCCTTTCAAATATAATTTCGTTATAACATTTTGTATATTTTATCATATTTTATAAAAAAGTCTATATTTTTGTATAAAAAAAAATGCTGTAATTTTTGCCTATAACCAACTAGTACCAAAAGCAACAATATATCCATCTCTCATACATAAACAGCAATCTGTATATGTAACCCATCCAACATTTTCGTGCGCTGCTGCACCATAGCTTGTAGTTGATTGATCTGCGTATTTAACAGAATATGTAACATATGCAAAAGTATCGGTGTTTTTGTATCCATTGTCTTCTCCAGCTTCTACTATGCTCTTCTTTATTTCATCGCTAACATATGTAATAGTGTTTATCTTTGCATCAACTACCTCTAATCCATTTTCCTCAGCATCTTTTTTAATTTTCTTTATGCAAAGTTCCTTTATTTCATTTGATACTTGATCGTTTTCTTCTGTTTCTTTGGTAGGATCACCTAATGCTTCTTCATATTGATATGAGGCTGAATTTGAATTATTCTTCTTATTGTTAGATATTATTGCAGTTAATAAATATATACAGAAAAGCAAAATTATTATTACAATTCCAACAACAAAAACAATATATTTTTTCTTTTCTTGGTCCATATACATTTCCTTCTTTCGTTAAAATATGAATCTAGAATTCATTATTTTCATTTTTATTTTTCATATCAATTTTTTCTAGTTTTTCAAGCTCTTGTAATTCCTTATAGTTTTCCTTTTCTTCAGAATCTATTGCATCGTGTTTTGCATCTTTTAAAACTTCAACGTCTTTTGCTTCAATTCTTTTATATACAAAATCGTCTCCATCTTTTATTTTAACTTTTAATATTTCTTTTAATATTTCAACACCTTCAACAGTTCCTTCTCCAAATTCAGTTTTCACAATAGCTCCCGTCTTTGGAAGTCTAGATAATTTTTCTGAATATGCCTCTTGCTCATATTTTAAGCAACACATAAGTCTTCCGCAATTTCCAGAAATTTTAGTTGGATTTAATGCAATATTTTGCTCTTTTGCCATTTTAATAGAAACAGTCTCGAAATTATCTAGAAATGTGCAGCAACATAATTCTCTTCCACAAACTCCGTTACCACCAATTCTTTTAACTTCATCTCTAACACCAATTTGTCTTAATTCTATTCTAGTTCTGAAAACACTAGCTAAATCTTTAACCAAATCTCTAAAATCAATTCTTCCATCAGCAGTAAAGTAAAATAAAATTTTACTTCCATCAAATTTGTACTCTACATCAATTAGGTTCATATCTAATTCGTATTTTTTAATTTTTTCTTTACATATTTCTAAGGCCTCTGGCTCCTTAGCTTTATACTTTTCTAAACTACTCAAATCGTCCTTAGTTGCAACCCTAATAACTTTTTTAAGAGGTGAATTAAGTTTAGATTCTTCTATTTCTCTTTGTTGAACAACAACTTTTCCAAGTTCCTCACCCATTGCAGTTTCAACAATTACAAAATCATCTTTATTCACTTGTATATCACCTGGATCAAAAAAATAAACTTTTCCAGGTCTTTTAAATTTAACTCCTATTATTTTTTTCATTGAATTCCCTCCACATATTCATAAGCATCCCATCAATGCACATATCATAATTATTGCTATACTGTAATTTCTTTTTTGCTTTTTGAACATAATTCATAGACTCTATACAACACATCATGTTTGCTCTGTTTATTTTTTGCGATAACAAAACATATACATAGTCAAGCAATAAATAAATATCTTCTTTATTTTCGTAAAAAATTTCGCTATATTTTATAAAATCTAATTCGTCAACGCTTGTTACAGAATTAACTATGATTTCTATCTTTTCTAAAACATCAGCTTTTCCTGCTATTTCATTTGCTCTTCCAATGCTTCCATTACATAATCTTATCATGTTTTCACTAAAATTTACAGCATTATTTTTCATTTGCATATAATTTCCAATATCAGTATCGGATATATTATCAAAAAATACTTTTGTACATCTAGATTTTACAGTTGGTAAAATCTCATTTTCATTTGAACAAATTAAAATAATTACAATAAAATCTTGAGGCTCTTCCAAGGTTTTAAGTAAGCAGTTTTGTGCCTCTTTTGTCATCTTTTCTGAATCATTTATTATATATATTTTTTTTGATCCATTAATAGGTTTCTCTAATATTGTTTTTTGCATTTCTCGTATTTGATCAATTTTTAGAGAATTTTTGTCTGGTTCAATAAGAAAAAAATCTGGATTGTTATTACTATTAAACTCTATACAAGGCTTGCATTTGCCACAAGGCTTTTCATCAGACTCACACAAAATCATTTTAGCAAATTCAGTAGCAAAAATCTTTTTTCCAATTCCATCTGTTCCAACAAACATATAACTGTGCAAAATATTATTCTTTTGCACTGAATCTGTTAGTATTTTTTTTATTTTGCTATTTCCAATTATTTCGCTAAAATTTGTATCCATTATTTCTCCTATAAAATACCGAATTTTTCAAATGGCCACCATCTAATCCATGCTTTTCCCTCAATTTTGTTTATAGGAATACATCCAAAGGTTCTAGAATCTGAAGATGCGCTTCTATTATCGCCTAATACATATACGCACCCATCTGGTACAAGAACATCTGTGTACCTTCCACCATGTAATATATCTGTTACAACACCATCTTGAAGGTAGTCTTCCTCAAGCTCTGTCCCATTTATATAAACTTTTCCATCTTTTATTTCAACATGCTCTCCTGGCAAACCAATTACTCTTTTTATATAACTTGAACTTGTAATTCCTAAAACATCGTATAAAACCTTATCCATAAAATTTTTATTATTCTCATCATAAAATGCAATTGGATTAATTGTATCTCCATAGTGCTTACTGTTAAGACTAGGTGCCTCAAAAGTTATACAATCTCCTCTATCTGGAACTTTATTAAATGTTGCTTTCCATGTGCTTAGTATAATTCTTTCTTTAGAAACAAGTGTTGGGTACATAGAATCACCTTTTATTTTTGTTGGCATTCCTATAAATGTTTTTAATAAAAATACTATAAACAAAGCTATAAAAAAGCTGAGTATCCACGCTTGTATATCTTTTACAATTTCTCTCATGTTCTATCTCCAAATTAATAATTTTTCATTTGTATTATATTATAAAAGCTACTCCTTTTCAACAGAATCCCTTGTCTTAGCTGGTATTCTAATAACAACTTCTGTTCCTTTTCCAAATTCGCTTTTTATATCAATACTTCCATTATTTTGTTCAATTATTTCCTTTGCAATAGAAAGTCCAAGTCCAGTACCACCAAGCTCTCTGGTTCTTGCCTTATCAACTCTGTAAAATCTTTCAAAAATTCTTGGTAAATCTTCCTCTGGAATTCCTATTCCATTGTCAATAACTTTTATATATGCATCATTGTATACAAAACCAACATATATTTTTATATTTCCATGTTCTTTTGTATACTTAATGCTGTTTGTTAGAATGTTAAATATTACTCTTTCAATTCCATACTTGTCTACCTTAACCATTGGAACATCAGCAGTAACAAAGCATTCTACCTTATGGCTTTTTTTCTCAATTTCAGGTTTAAGTTTTTCCAAACATTTTTTAGTTAAATCTCCTAAATCAACTTCCATTATTTCGTTTTTATTCTTATTATTATCATATCTTGACAGCGTTAATAAGTCTGTAACCAATTTTGCCATTCTGTTTGATTCAGATGAAATAACATTTAAAAATTTTGCCTGCGTATCTTTATCGTATTCTCCTTCAAGCAATGTATCTGTATAGCCAATTATTGAGGTAATTGGTGTTTTTAATTCGTGCGATACATCAGCAACAAATTCTTTTCTCATATTATCCAGTTTTACGTGCTCTGTAATATCTTGCAGTAAAACTATTATTCCATTTGCAATTCCTTTCGAATCTTTAAATGGTGCAAAAAATATATTAATATATTTTTCATTTATAAAAACTTTTTGCTCTGATGAAGTGTAATCTTCTAGGTATATAATTTTTTCCAAGTTAACATTTATATCAACTTTTTTGAATATTTTTTCAAAGGTGTCATCCTCTTTACTTAAGTTAAAAAAATCAACTGCAGCAGGATTAATATATGTTACATTTCCTTGTAAATCAAACGAAATTATACCATCCTTTATATGTAATAAAATTGCTTCTATTTGGTTTCTTTGCTTATTCGCTGTTTTTATATTAGCTCTTAGCTCTTCAGACATAGAATAAATTGTTTTTGAAAATTTATCTTCGTTATTTTTCTTTCCTTCTTCTAAGTACTTAACTTTGTTGTCTTCTTCGTCTCCAATATTATTAACATTGTCAACAATGTTTGATAGTGGTTTTGTTACTGTTTTTAAAAGATTGTTTATTATTAAATATACAATAACGAATAAAACTATAATTAATGCAAGCCAAACAATCCATGAAATTGTAACTCGACTTTTTATTAGTGTATCAACGTTTAGAGAACCACTTTCACCCTGTATTTTTTTTAGGTTACCGTAGTTAATAAAATTTAAAATTGATAGTACTACCGCACCAATAAAAGCAATTGCAGCAGTAGCTTTTATCTGAATATTCTTCATAAAATCCCACCTTATGCTAGAACTTTTTGTTCACGAAAACTGCAGGTTATTCCTTTTTTATTATAATTGCATTATTTTCTAGCTAAAAAAATAATTTCCTCTCATATAAAAAATGAAAAAGAGTATTATCTCTTTTCCATTTATTTTGATGCTATATAATAACCTACACTTCTCTTAGTCATTAGTATTTTAGGACTAGAGGTATCTAATTCAATTTTTTCTCTAATTCTTCGTACTGTAACATCAACAGTTCTTATATCTCCATAATACTCATATCCCCATACTTTTTCTAGTAGGGTTTCTCTTGTAACAACTTGTCCTGGTTGTTGTGCTAGGTATTTTAGTACTTCGAATTCTCTTAAAGTTAAGTCCATAACCTGTCCTCTAACTTTAACTTCAAATTTATCTAAATCTAAGAATAAATCTCCAACAAGAATTTGATTCTTTTCAATCTTTTTGCTCTTATCGTCTTCGTCACCATTTTTCCCATAATCTGCATCGCCTTTTCTTAGGTTAGCTTTAACTCTTGCTATAAGCTCCCTAACACTAAATGGCTTTGTTATATAGTCGTCTGCCCCTAGTTCAAGTCCTAAAATTTTGTCTATTTCTTCATCTTTAGCAGATAACATTATAATTGGAATATTATAGTTGTGTCTTATTCTTTTGCACACTGTTAATCCATCCATCTTTGGTAACATTATATCTAATAGAACTAAATCTGGTTTGCTTTCGTTTACAATTTTAATTGCTTCCTCACCGTCACTAGCTTCTAAAGTATTATATCCTTCTTTTTTTAAGTTATAAACTAATATATCTACTATTGGTCTTTCATCATCAACTACCAAAACCGTTTTTTGACTTTTTTCTCTTAATATCTTCTCTCTGATTTGATCTTCATTTACAGCTATATTCTCTTCCAACGAAAGCCCTCCTTTACAACATATTAATACTATTATACTTATATCATAATAAGATATTTAATACAAGTTTTTTAAAAAAAATATTACAAAGGAAACGCATATTTTTTATTGCGCTTCCCTTATAAAACTAAATCAAAACTAAAACTTCATTTATACTTCCATCAGTAGTTAATCTTATAAAATCCTCTTTTATTTCATTTCCATTTAAAACTATTTTTTTTACGCCATTATTTTCAAAAACTTCTTTTCTAACAGCAATATTATAAATACTTTCACCATATTTATATTTTATTTTATACTCTCTCCATTCTCTTGGAACGCATGGATTTATGGTAAGCATTCCATTTTTTATTTCTAACCCCAGAATATATTTAATTGCACAAATGTAATACCAACTACTAGATCCCGTGTACCATGTCCATCCACCAACTCCCGACAAATTGCCGCTTCCATACACATCTGCTGCTATAACAAAAGGCTCAGCTCTATACTTATCACATAGTGCCCTTGTTTTTGTGTGCTCAATTGGATTTATCATTCTGTAATAATCCATTGCTTTATTACTAAATCCAAGTAGTGTTTCAGCTATAATTGACCAAATTGCAGCATGTGTATACTGTCCTCCATTTTCTCTTGTTCCAGGCAGATATGCTTTTATATACCCTGGATTTAAATTGCTCTTTTCAAATGGAGGATCTAGTAGTTTAATAATTCCATTATATTTATCTACTAAATGATTTTCCATACTTTCTAAGGCAATATATTTTTTATCATTATCACCAGCATTCGATATTACAGACCAACTTTGTGCAATATTATCAATTCTACATTCTTGATTATGAATTGATCCCAATACTGTTCCATCATCACAAAAAGCTCTTTTGTACCATCTTCCATCCCATGCATCATTATTTAAATTTTTCTTTAGTTTATTAGCTATATTATTAAAAAGTTCTGCATTTTTGGTATCATTTTTGTAACTACATATGTCTATAAACTTTACTAAAATATCATATAGAAAAAATCCAAGCCAAACACTTTCTCCAATTCCTTTATTTCCTACGTTGCTAAATCCATCATTCCAATCACCAGAGCCAATTTTAGGCAGTCCATGCTCCCCAAAATTACATGCTTTTTTTATTGCTCTAATGCAATGCATATAAATACTTTCTTTTGTTTCAGACTCTTCGTAAATATCATATTTTTCATCCATTCCATCTGGCAATGTCTTACTTTCTAAATAATTTGTTTCGATGTCTAAAATATTGTAATCACCTGTAAAATTCACATAATCATGCGTTACAAAAGCAAGCCATAGTAAGTCATCCGAAAAGTTTGTTCTTATTCCTCTTTTTGTTTCGTCATGCCACCAATGAAGTACATCCCCTTCTATAAATTGATGTTTGCTATGCTTTAAAATTTGCTGTTTTGTATATTCAGCATTAATATATTTTACACTCATTGAATCTTGAAGTTGATCTCTAAATCCAGAAGCCCCACCAGATTGATAGAATCCGCTTCTTGCAAATAGCCTACTTGATATTGTTTGATACATTAACCATCCATTTACTAGTAAATTCATCGATTTATCTGGTGTTTCAATTATAAGTCTACTTAAAATATCATTCCAGTATTTTTTTACTATATCAAGTTCAGCATAACAATTATCCAGCTTACTGTATTTATATGCCATATTTTTACAGTTGATAATTGAATCTTCAGCTCCTATAACAATAGAAATATCCTTACGTTCAAGAGCCTCCAACTCCACTTCCATATTTAAAGCAAGCCTACTGTCATTATTAATTGAATTGGAATTCGAAAAACTACTTACATATACTCCATCTGGATTTGATATATTTCCGTCTCCAAAAAACTCTTCATTTAGTCCTGTGTACGATTTTATTTTCTCGCTGGAAGAAACAAAAAAATAGTTTTTAAATTCATCATTTATTATATTCCTTGCAATAATTATATTACTGTTTTCGCTGTATTTTAAATCTACATACTTGCAACTTTTTATTTCATCTTCATCCATTACCAGCTTAATGTAATAAACTACTTTTATTCTTTTTCTACATGTTTTCGTATTATTTAAATGAATTATATATACTTTTTCCGAATCTTGAACAGGTACAAACGTTTCTATTTCTTGTTCTATCCCGTTACAATTATGCAAATATGTGTTGTATCCAAATCGATATTTTACATCGTAATCGTTGTTAACAGGCTTCGGGCTAACTGCTTCCGACCAACTAGCGTTTGGATCTGTGTCCTGAACATAAATAACCTCAGATGGCACATCTTGTACAGCATCATTAAACAACGCTGTTATTCTATTCAATCTAGAATTTTTATACCATGTGTATCCTCCCATAGATTCAGACATAACCGTACCAAAATTTGGGTTTGCAAGTACATTACACCATACAAATGGTAATTTTTTATTCTTATTTATATCAACTATATACTCTTTTCCATCTTCAGAAAATCCACCATATTCATTATAAAATTGAAGCTTTTCCATGTTAATAGGCGCCTCTAAATAATCTTCCTGATTAAAGGCATCAATCAAATTGTTTTTTTCTTTCTCACCTATTTTCTTTATTTTCTTTTCATATTGATAATCTAAATTATCTAACTGAAATTCTATATTATCACCACTTAAAACTAAATTAGACCTTACATTTAGTAACTTTTTATCTTCTTCGCTAATATTGCTTAGCACAAATATTTTACCGTTTTGAGCAGTGCTATATATTTTATAATCTGAAATTACTTTATTAATTGCTTCTCTTACAAAGTTTTCATACGATTCTTTTTCATCGTTAACAATAACTATATCCAGTGGAAAGTTTTGAGTTTTAAAATATTCAAAGGCTCCTAATATAGTTTTAACACTGTCAATTTCACTAACATCTTTTATATGCAAAAGAATTATTAAATTATCTCCTGATATTCCAAACTTCCATAATTCTGAAGTACTATATACATCATTTTCATTAATTGTAATATCCTGCATTTTATATGATGTTATGCAATTAGATAAAATTCTTCTGTAGAGTTCCACTGCACTTCCTTCTATTCCAAGGTACTGTATTTTAGCTTCACTTTGAGCCTTAGATAAATTAATTGCTCGTTCTATAGATTCAGCATTTGCATACTTTTTAACATTTTCAATTGCTTCTTTCTTGCTTTTAGAAACCCCAATTAACAATACAATATTTTTATTTTCACCAGCTTTAATTTCTACAGATTTTCTAAATGATATAATTGGATTTGTTGTATTCTTTATTTTAGAGCTAAATGGTTTTGACTCTTGTATTAATTTTGGAACATTAAAGTTTTGTCTTCCACATAATTCATTTTTATCTAACTCAAATTCAACGTTGCTTTCAAAGTTTTCTTCGCAGAGCATAGTTGCTGCCATATATAATTCATCTTGCTGATTTACAAATTTTCTTTTTGCAATAATAATCCCATCGCACATTTCAAATGAAAGAAATAAATTATTAAATGCTTTATGTGCATAATCTTGCAAAGCACTTGACAAAACGGGCTCAAAAACACTTGATATTTCTAATACTTCATCGTTATTTCCTATATTTTTAAGTTCCAGCTTTCTTATTTCTACCGGATCTTCTGGCGCTACTGTTACAAACATATTGCTTTTAATATCATTAATCACCTTAGAAAACTTACTTTTATCTTGACAAAACGTCACTTCATAGTCTTCATCTTTTTTTAGTAACGATAAATTAGTTGTTGACCATACATTATTAGATTTGGTATTTTTAATAAAAAAATGAATCCCTTCATCACAATTATCGGTCTTTTTGTACCTGTTAATAATTTTGTCATAGTATTTGCTATATCCATTCCCATTTTTATCAATTAAAACCATATAATTATTGTTTTGTATTAAATTATATTCATTAATATTAAACTCACCTTTGCCAAATGTATGCTCAGAATAATAGTTATAATTTGTATATTTTATTTTTTCAACTTTTTCCTTTTTTTCCTTTGTAATAATTACATTATCTGGCATTCTTTCTTGCAAAAGAATGTCAATTGCTTCTATTTCTGGATTTTGAAAAAATCGAATTTGATTTATATTACTGTTTATTAAATTATTTATAGATAACAGAATTAATCCTTGATGATGAGCCATATATGTTTTTACTACAGCACAATTCTCGTCTTGTTTAACCCTTGCCGGAGTATAATCAATTGATTCGTAGAAACCATACTTGTTAAGCATACCTTTGCTTTCAAGATTTTTTAAATTTTTAATAACATCTACTGGCTTATCATTAATTGCTAATATTGATCCATATGATGATGCAACCATTTCGTCTGCCAATCCTCTTTTTAACCCAAGCCATGGAATTCCAAATGCTTTATATTGATAGTTTCCATTAAAGTCTTTTAAGTTAAATGCAGCCTCCGAAATTCCCCAATCAATCCCCAATTTATTCGCATATTCTATTTGACTCATTATCATAAATCTGCACGACTCATCAAGCAAACTTCCAGGATACCTTTTAATAATTATGCCTGGCATTAAATATTCAAAAGACGTACCGGACCACGATATTAAACCTTTGTACCTATTAATAACTGTAAGTGTTCTACTTAAATTTTTCCAATGTTTTGCAGTAACATCTTTTTTGGCTATGGCAACCAAACTGGTTTGTCTTGCCTCCGATGCCACTAAATCGTAAAACGAATCTGTTATTTTATTTTCTTCAATGTTGTATCCAATTGAAAATAAACCAGTTTTCTCATCATATAGTTTAGAAAAATCAGTATTATCAATTAACTTATCAATTATTTCAATTAATTTTGTGGAATTTTCATAGTCTTTACATTCATTAATAAAAAACTGTTTTAACACATATAAGTAACCAACAAAATTACCGCTATCAACAGAAGAAACATACCTAGGACTTAAAACGGTTAAATTATCAATATTGTACCAGTTATATAAATGTCCGTTCCACTTTGGCAATTTTTCTATAGATAAAATCATTTTTTCTATTAAGTCCAACACAAATTCCTTGCTTTCAAATCCTAAATCATAACTTGCTACCACACTAAGCATTGCAAGCCCTATGTTTGTTGGAGATGTTCTATACACAATTTTTTCTTTTCTATCCTCCTGATAGTTGTCTGGTGGCAAATAATTTGTTTTTTCATTTAAATATTCTTTAAAAAAATTCCATGTTTTTCTTGCAATATCAATTACGTATTGCTTTTCTGCTTCATTTAGCTCCTTATACTTATCTTTATTATTTACAGTCTTACTTATAAAGCTCTGAATTAAAGGAGACATTATCCACAAAATACCAACAATTTCATAAAAAATATACGAGCTTATAACTCCCAAAACTATCACGATTAAACCCATTACTATGCTAAAAATCATGCTCTTCAAATAAACTAAAATTCCTTGTTTAGATAGCTTTTCCGCTTCCTCCGCAGTAGTCCATTCTAGCATATGTTTTTTAGAAACCAACATTCTATACATTGCTTTTACCATCGACTTTGCCGCTGTTACAGCCTTATCTGGAATTAAAGAAATATCTATTAAAAATTTATAAAAAATAGCATTATATCCATTTATTTCCTTAGAATATTTTTTCTGGTTAAATTCTCCATTCTTTTTAAATAAAACCTTATTTAAAAAATCAAAAATATATGGCACTACAATGGTAGTTAACGCTGTAATTAAAATAATATTTTTTCTTACAAACAAATTTATAATGATTAATACAATGGCACATACTTCAACAAGACTTCTTGTAATGTTATCTAAAATTTTATATTTAGATAAACAACTAATTTTTTTATTATTAATCCAAGATAATATTTGATAATCTCCTCTGATCCATCTAGACATTCGTACCTTGTAACTACTGTACGATGTAGGAAATCCGTCCATTAATAAAATATCTGATACTAGTCCACATCGTAAATAACATCCTTCTAGCAAATCATGACTTAATACTGTGTTTTCAGGTATTTCGTTTTTCATTACTTTAGAAAAAACTTTAATGTCAAATATTCCTTTTCCTGTAAAAATTCCTTCTCCAAAATTATCTTGATAAAAATCTGATATAGCATTTGTGTATGAGTCTGTTCCGGCCAAGCCAGAATATATTTTTGTGAATACGCTTTTATTTGCCTCAACCAAACCAATTCCAACTCTCGGCTGCATTATTCCATAGCCATCCACAACTATGTTTTTATTTTCATCTAACACTGGGGCATTCAAAATATGAGCCATAGCTCCAACTAACTCAAAGGCTGTATTTAAAACTAAATTTGTATCTGCATCCAAAGTAATAATATATTTAATCTTAGGTATTCTTCGCTCTCCTAACAATTCGAAAGAATTGCAAAAGAAACAGTTTTGGCTATTCCCCAGAATGTATTCATTAAACTGATTTAATAAGCCTCTTTTTCTCTCCCATCCTAAATAGCATTCCTCAGAATTATTCCATAGTCTTTCTCGATATACAAAGTTAAATATAGGCATGCCATTACTGCAATATTTTTTATTTAATCTATCGCACTCTTTAATTCCAATATTTGCTATCTTTTCATCCACTTCAACTTCTTTTATATTTTCGCTAGTACAATCACCTAGTAATGTAAAATATAAATTATCACTTTTATTTGCCATATAGTATACTTCAAGTTTTCTCATCATCTCTATCACTTTGTTTTCATCAGATACTATAGTAGGAATAACAACCATCGTTGCATACTCCTCTGGAATTCCGTTATAAAAATCCATCTTTGGAATCAACTTTGGCTTTACTGTTTTTCCAGCAACATATTGAATTGTCTTAACTACAATGTTTTTTATGGGTATTATGCTAAATAAAAAAATAACAATAGCTGCCCAAACATTTCCAAGTTTAAAGTAAGTATATCCTCCTAGAATAAGAGCTAATACTATTGTTAATGCAAACTCACACGTTATATAAAACACTACTTTTCTTTTTTGGGTCCACTCATTTGTTTTTTTACCAAGTAATTTTTCATATAGCTCATTTCTTCCTTTTCCAATTAAGTAGTACCCAACGTGCATCTCTTTTTTGTTTTTTAAACTAATTTTGTTCTTTCCAATAGCAGCGTTTTTTTCATCAACATCATCCTTATTATCTAAATTACTGTATGCTAAATTATATTTTTCATTTGCCATTTGTACGCACATATTTGCAATATATAATTCCGATATTTTTGTTTTTTTAGAAATTTGCTCTATCGCGGATCTATAGTATTCTTTCGTTTTATAATCCATTTTTTCATATACTCCGCATGGATCATTTGTTAAAACCTTTTCAACACCATTTGTTTTATTAAATATTTCCGTGTAATTCAGTCTATTTAATAAATTAATGCTAGTTATGCAATTTCCAATCGATATTTTTTTGGTTGCAATGTCATAGTGCTCCCTATTTATACATTCTAAAATAGTTGTTCCTGTTTTATTTACTTCATTTTTCAGTATCTCAATGTAACTATATGCCTTACTTCCATACATCTTTAATCTATACGACATATACTCAACAAAAGGATACTTAGACTGATTATAATCCCTATATTTTATTTTATAACTGCTGCTATATTTTTCGCACTCATTCATATCCAGTAGTCTTGAAATAATATTATCAACTTTACGTTTTTGAATTTGCGATAAATATATTTTTTCGCATATTCCCCTTATTTTTTCAATTAAGGTAATCTGTATAAATATAGGTATAGTCCATAATTCTTCCATACTAAGAGTCTTTTTCGTTTGATAAGCTTGCAAATAGTTTTCTAATGAATCTCCTGTTATTTTTCCATCTGTATACGAAACAATTTCTTTTGCTAAAACATAAGCTCTAGCAAATCCCTTGTTTAACCCGTTTGAGATACCAATTAAACCTGTATATTTCTTTTTATTAAAACTCTTAATTATAGTTTTAGCATTCTTTTCAATTATATAAAAATTATCTAAAATCCATTCACCAGCTGGATGAATAGGTATTTTTTGCTTTACGTCGTTATTCAAAACACTATATATTTCAGATATGAATTTTAAATTCTCCTCCAATCTTGGAATTGGATATGTTTTTCTATCTGATTTTTGTTTTAATATTTGATCCGAAGCAAGTTTCTTTAGATAGTTTTCTAACTGACAATTATCCAATAAAGCTCCACCAATATCTAATGTCTTGTATTTCAAAACTTCCACTCCTTATTTTCTTTTTTAGATATTTTCTCCGCTATTGGATTTTATATGCAAAAAAATGTTTCAATGGGGACGATTCCGTTTGACCCATTGAAACATTTTTTTATTTTTTATTTGATTTCTTTGCTACAGTTTTAGTAGTCTTCTTTGTTGTAGTTTTGGCTGTTCTTTTGCTTTTTGTAGTTTTAGTTTTACTACTTGTTTTAGTTGATTTTCTTCTTTTTTTAGTACTAGCACTTTCTTCCATAGCTTGTGGTTCCCACTTTTCTCCTAATTGAGGTTTGTTCCAAGAAATATATTCGCATTTATCTGGATTATTCTCACATACGAAAAATTTTCTTCCTCTCTTAGATTTTTTAACCTGCACAGTTCCACCACAAACAGGACATGGAATATCTATTGTTTCAATTATAGGTTTTGCATTTCTACATTCAGGAAAACCTGGACATGCTAAAAACTTACCAAACCTTCCAAATTTGTATACCATCATTCTTCCACATTTGTCGCATGGAACATCAGATACCTCGTCTACTAATTCAACATGTTCTAGCTCTTTTTCAACTTTTTCAACTTCAGCTTCAAATGGTTCATAGAATTTAGAAATAACATCTTTCCAATTTGCTTTTCCTTCAGCTATTTCATCAAACTCTTCCTCTATGTTTGCAGTAAACTCTTCATTAACTACATCTCCAAAATTTTCTATTAACAAGTCGTTAACAATTTTTCCAAGCTCTGTTGGAACAAGTTGTTTTTGTTCTTTTTGAATATAATATCTATCAAGTATTGTAGAAATAGTTGGAGCATATGTACTTGGTCTACCAATACCTTTTTCCTCAAGGGCCTTAACCAAACTAGCTTCAGTATATCTAGCAGGTGGCTCTGTAAAGCTTTGTTTTGTTTCAATTTTTTCTTTTTTTAGTTTCTCATTTTCTTCTATATCTGGTATTAGTAATTCAGCATCTTCATCAGTTTCTTCATCTTTTGTTTCAACATATAGTTTTGTAAATCCAGCGAATTTTATACACTGTCCATTTGCCCTGAAATTGTAATCTGAGGCATTTATATCTACAGTTACAGTATCATACTCAGCTGCTGCCATTTGACTCGCTATAAACCTATTGTAAATCAAATTATATAGTTTATATTGATCACTTGATAAAGAATCTTTTACTAATTCAGGAGTTAAATCAACATATGTTGGTCTAATAGCCTCGTGCGCATCTTGAGCTCCATCTTTAGTTTTATAAAATCTATTCTCGTAGTACTCTTTACCATACTTGCCTTCTATATACTCTTTTGCTGCAGCTCTTGCAACATCTGAAATTCTTGTAGAGTCTGTTCTCATGTATGTTATAAGACCCACTAATCCATGTTCAGGTACCTTTACACCTTCGTATAAACCTTGTGCAACAGACATTGTTTTCTTGATTGTAAAACTTAATTTTCTTGATGCCTCTTGTTGCATTGTACTAGTTGTAAATGGTGGAGCAGGATTTCTTTTCTTTGTTCCTCTTTTTATGCTATCTACAATAAAGTTTGCTTTTTCAATATCTTTTAAAACGTTGTTTGTATCATGCTCGTTTTTAAGTTCAATTTTCTTTCCATCTTTTCCAACCAATTTTGCTTGAAAAGATTTTTTTGAACCTTTAGCAAGTAAATTAGCGTATATGTTCCAATACTCTTCTGGATTAAAGCTTTCAATTTCATTCTCTCTATCAACAATTAGTTTAACTGCAACAGATTGAACTCTTCCTGCTGATAATCCACGTTTTACTTTTTTCCATAATACTGGACTAATTTTATAACCAACAATTCTATCTAGCGCTCTTCTTGCTTGTTGAGCATCAAATAAATTTTTGTCTATTGCTCTTGGATGTTTTATAGATTCTTGAACAGCACCTTTAGTTATTTCATTAAAAGTAACTCTACACAAACTATCTGGTGATATGCCTAAAATGTGTGCTAAGTGCCATGCTATTGCCTCTCCTTCACGGTCAGGGTCAGTTGCAAGATACACAGTTTTTGCAATTTGCGCTTCTTTTTTTAGGCTTTTAATTAAATCTGCTTTGCCTCTGATGTTAATATACTCAAGCTCAAAATCTTTATCTACATCAATTCCAAGCTTTGATTTTGGTAAATCTCTAATATGTCCCATAGATGCCATAACCTTTGTGCTACCACCAATAAATTTCGTAATAGTACTGGCTTTGGCTGGAGATTCCACAATTATTAACTTATTCGCCATCACACTACTGCATGGAATATACCATGCTCTCCTTTCCTCTATCTCTGTCATCTTATCATAGACTAGTTTTATTTATTTTTCAATACCCCAGCTATAAAAAATTGCAACAAAAAAAGAGCATTACTGCTCTTTTGGTTAAAAAACTGTGCACAATTTTTTAACTTTAATTATGCATTAGCTGCATTTAATTTTTTTGATAAATTAGATTTTTTTCTAGCTGCTGTGTTCTTTTCGATAACACCCTTTGTGCAAGCTTGATCTATTTTCTTTGTTGCTTCAGAGAATAATTTCTTTGTTTCTGCAGCATCATTACCTTCTAAAGATTGTTCGAATTTTTTAACAGCTGATTTATATCCTGATTTAATCATGTTATTTCTTAATGTTTTCTTTTCAATTATAGAAACACGTTTTTTAGCTGATTTAATATTTGGCATTTAGTTACACCTCCTCTTGTCTTGTTTAACATTAACAGATGATATTTTACCACATATACGTTTACATTGCAAGTAGTTCAGTGGAATTTTTTTATGTTTCATTAGAGGTGGTTCTGTTTAAAACAAAAAAACCAAAAGGACAATTCCTTCTGGTTTATTTTTTTATTCTCCGAATATTGCGTCGAATTCGTCACCATCAATTTTTTCTTTTTCAAGAAGAACTCCTGCAACCGCATGAAGTTTGTCTATGTTTTCTCTTAGTATTCTTTCACATGCTTTGTAAGCTTGATCTATAATGTTTTTAACTTCTTCGTCTATCATTCCTGCTGTTTCTTCAGAATACTCTTTACCTTGTGCAAAGTCTCTTCCTAAGAATACTTCTTCTTGGTCAGATCCAAGCATCATAGGACCAATTCTATCACTCATACCATATTTAGTAACCATGGCTCTTGCAATTTTAGTTGCTCTTTCTATATCGTTGCTTGCACCTGTTGATATATCGTCAAGTATAATTTTTTCAGCAACTCTACCACCAAGTAGTGATATAATATTTTCTTGCATTTCTGTTTTTGAAACAAACGATTTATCTTCAGTTGGTCGATACATAGTATAACCACCTGCCATACCTCTTGGTACAATAGAAATTTGGTGTACATCATCTTGTGTAGGTAAAAACTTACTTACTACAGCATGACCAGCTTCATGATATGCAACTAATTTATTTTCTTTTTCGCTTCTAACTCTGCTCTTCTTTTCAGGACCCATAGTAACTTTTACCATAGCGTCTTCTATGTTTTTCATGTTTATTTCTATTTGATTATATCTAGCAGCAAGAAGTGCAGCTTCGTTTAATACGTTCTCTAAATCTGCTCCAGAAAATCCTGATGTATTTCTAGCTATTACAGATAAATCAACATCATCTGCAAATTTCTTTTTTCTTGCATGAACTTCTAATATTTGTTCTCTTGCTTTAACATCTGGTTGAGATACAACAATTTGTCTGTCAAATCTTCCTGGTCTTAGTAAAGCTTTATCTAGTACGTCTGGTCTATTTGTAGCAGCCATAACTATAACACCTTCATTAAGTGCAAAGCCATCCATTTCAACCAATAATTGGTTTAGAGTTTGCTCTCTTTCGTCGTGTCCACCGCCAAGTCCAGCACCTCTTTGTCTACCTACTGCATCAATCTCATCTATAAAGATAATACATGGTGCATTTTTCTTTGCTTGATCAAATAAATCTCTTACCCTTGAGGCACCAACACCAACAAACATTTCAACAAAGTCTGATCCACTTATTATAAAGAATGGAACTCCAGCTTCACCTGCAACAGCTTTTGCAAGTAATGTTTTACCTGTTCCTGGATGTCCTACTAGTAATACTCCTTTAGGAATTCTAGCTCCCATTTCTGTATATTTTTTAGGATTCTTTAAGAAATCAACAATTTCTTGTAATTCTTGTTTTTCTTCATCAACGCCTGCAACGTCGTTAAATGTTATTCTATTCTTTTCTCCTTGACCTACAACTCTTGCTCTGCTCTTTCCGAATGACATAGTTTTATTTCCAGATTGTCTACCAGCCATTGTTAAGAACCAGAAAACAAAGAAAATAATAAGTAATCCAAGTGGAGCAATTAAAGTAATAATTGTAACCCAAATTGATTCAGATTCTTGCTCAACCTTTATGCTTTTAGCAGCTAGTTCATCTTGAATTTCGGTCATTAAAGTTTGTATGTCTGGAATATTAACCTGCTTTTGAGTTGTTCCATCATTGAAATCAACAATAGCAGAAGTTCCAGATGAATTTATATCTATTGTAGTTACCTGTCCATCATTTATTTTAGTTACAAGTTCTGAGTATGAAAGTCTTCTATCTGCATTATCGTATATTGCTGTTATTCCAACAAACACAATAACACCAATAATAATCCATATTGCTAATGTTTTTATTCCGTTCTTCAACTTTTTTCCTCCTTCACTTTACGTTATTTTTTTGTTAACGTAAACCATCATGTTATATTATATAACATAGTTCATATAACAATTCAAGCATTTAAACAAATTCTTAATTAATTTTTGATATACGCATTTTTCCTGCATTTACCTCAATTTTAGTATTTTTGTTAGGAGTTAAAAATTTGTTTCCAATGTTTCTTTCGCTAAGTTTTATAATATCTTCAATGTGAATTTTTTCAATTCCTTTAGTTGTTCCAAATATTTTTTGAACACACTTTAAAATAATTTTACTTCGTACATAATAATTTAGTTTATTAAATTCTTTAGAATTTATTTCAATGCAATTATCATGCTCCTCTATTAAAATTCTGTTATATTCTTCATCAACAACTTGCTTAATATAATCATTTTCTAAAGTTGCTAATTCCGATAATCTACTAACCGACTCAATAATATTTGGATTAAACTCTTTTTGCAGATATGGAATTAGTAAATTTCTAATTTTATTTCTTGTGTAAATATTCTCTTTATTAGACTCATCAAATTTTGGATCTAATTTTTCGTCTTCACAATATTTTTCAATTTCAGCTCTCTCAATTTCAATAAGAGGTCTTATAAATTTATTATCTCTAACAGGCTCAATTCCTTTTAAACCTGACAAACCTGAACCTCTAATAATGTTCATTAAAACAGTTTCAACGTTATCATTCTTGTTATGGGCTATTGCAATTTTAGTAGCATTTTCTTGCTCGTAAATCTCATCAAAGAAATTGTACCTCGCATTTCGTCCTGCTTCTTCAGTACTAATTTTTTCTTCTTCAGCCAATTTTAATACATCAACTTTTTTTATGAAGCACTTTATTCCATTGCTATCGCAGTAATTTTTCACATATTCTGTTTCAGAATCTGCAACCGCTCTAATCATATGATTTACGTGAGCAACAACAATTTCAAAATTTATTTTTTGTTGCAACTTAATTAATGAATTTAATAAGCTCATTGAATCTGGGCCACCAGAAACAGCAACAACAATTTTGTCTCCATCTTCAATCATGTTGTACTTTTCTATAGTAGCATGAACTTTTTCTTCGAACATTTTCTCCTCCTTTTATATAAAAAATGTCAAAAGCTAAATCTTTTGACATTTTAGAACTCTTCATAATTCTTTGCCAAATTATCAAATTTGGTGTAATTTCCAAACCATGCAAGTTTTACAGTACCTGTAGAACCAGCCCTGTGCTTTGCAATAATAACCTCTGCTACATTCTTTTCTTCACTATCTTGGTTGTAATAATCATCCCTGTACAAGAACATAACAATGTCTGCATCCTGCTCTATTGCTCCCGATTCACGTAAGTCTGATAGCATAGGTCTGTGATCAGGACGTTGCTCTGGTGCACGGGATAACTGTGAAAGCGCTATTACAGGAACATTAATTTCCTTTGCAAGTATTTTTAAAGATCTACTTATTTCCGAAATTTCTTGTTCACGGCTTCCAACACGTTTATTAGATCCTTGCACAAGCTGCAAGTAATCTATTACAACTAAGCCTATATTCTTTTCCATTTTTAGTTTTCTACATTTAGCACGAATTTCCATTATAGATATACCTGGAGTATCGTCTATAAATATTCCAGTTTGAGATAACTCTCCTGATGCTGTTGCAAGTTTAATCCAATCATCATCTGCAATTCTACCTGTACGAATACTATTACCATCAACTCTTGCAACACTACCTAAAATTCTGTTAGCCATTTGCTCTTTAGACATCTCAAGACTAAATATAGCAACATTAGTTTTAGCTTCTAGTGCAGCATTTGTAGCAATATTAAGTGCAAATGCAGATTTTCCCATAGCAGGTCTGGCAGCAACTAAAACCAAGTCTGAGTTGTGAAGTCCTGCAGTTCTGTTATCTAAGTCTATAAAGCCTGTAGGAACACCTGTAACATGTTGTTTTCTATTGTATAAATCCTCTAGCTCTGTAAATGAATCTATTAATATATCCCTGATAGATGAATAACCTGTTTGATTCTTTTTTTGCATTATGTTAAAAATCTTCTTTTCAGCATTATTCATTATATCTTCAACATCTTGAGTTGAGTCGTACCCATTCTCTATAATATCATTTGCTGTTTTAATTAGGTTTCTAAGGGTAGATTTTTCCTCAACAATTTTAATATATTTTTCAACGTTCGCAGTAGTTGGAACTTTTTCTGGTAACTCGGCTAAGTATTCTAGTCCACCAACTGCATCAAATTTACCCATAGATGTTAATTCCGATTTAAGCGTAATTATATCTATTGGTTCTGCCCTATTGTATAAGTTTAAAATTGCACTATAAATTATTTTATTATCTTCACGATAAAAGTCACTTTCTACCAAAGACTCAATTGCATAAACAACAGACTCTTTATCTGTTAACATACAACCAAGTACAGCTTGTTCTGCCTCAATATCGTGTGGTGGCACTTTACCTACTTCCATCTATTGCAAGCCCTTTCTTTTTATTTTATCCTGTTACTCTGTAACTGTTTTTACTTTTAAAACTCCAACAACACCTTCATATAGTTTTATGTTTATATCAAAACTTCCGATGTTTTTTATATTTTCGTTTAAAACTATTTTCTTTTTATCTATGTCTATTTTATATTGTTTGTTTAATTCTTCGGCTATTTCTTTAGCGGTTACTCCACCAAATATTTTACCGTTTTCTCCAGCTTTTACTTTTATTGATAAAGTAGTATCATTTAGTTTCTTTGCAATCTCTTGAGCATTTGCTTTATCAACATCTTTTCTGTATTGTTCTGATTGTTTTTTTGCCTTTAGCTTATTTAGGTTTTCATTGTTTGCTTCAACAGCTAATTTTTTAGGAAATAAAAAATTTCTTGCATATCCATCACTTGCATTTATAATTTCATCTTTTTTTCCTACTCCTTTTATATTATCTAGCAAAATTACTTTCATAAAAACACCTCTCTTCGCTTACGCGATTATATCACCGATTCTTATTCTTTTCAAGAAAAATCTACGTGGCATTGCTCTTTTCTTTGAATTATATTATAATCAAAAAAATTATTAATTGAGAGGATAAATATTAATGGCATTTGATGGTATTTTTGCAAACAATATTGTAGCTGAATTAAATACATGCTTAATTGGTGGGAAAATTAATAAAATCTACGAACCAAACAAAAATGAAATAATACTAGGTATATATGCAGGCAGTGTAAACTATGCTCTAAATATCTGTATTGCTTCAGACTCATATAGAATAAATTTAACAACGCATTCAAAACAAAATCCACTAAACGCACCTGGTTTTTGCATGCTTTTAAGAAAGCATTTAATGGGTGCTAAAATAAAGGCAATTTACACCAAAGGTTTAGAACGTATTGTTTATATAGATTTAGAGTGTTACAACGAATTAAACGATTTAATAGAAAAAACACTCATTATTGAACTTATGGGAAGACACAGCAACGTAATTCTTACAACTTCAAGTGGCACAATAATTGACAGTTTGCGACATTTATCTGTTGAAGAAAACTCAACAAGAGATATCATGCCAGCAAGACCTTATTCAGAACCCGAAAATGATAAAACTGACTTTGAATCCATAAAAACATTTGATGAGTTTTATAAATTATTATCTTCTGCAAAAAAACTAGACACTGGTATCTCAAACACTTTTATTGGTATTAGTAAGTTATATGTTCAGTATATTATTCAAAAACTTGAAATTACTAATGAACTTTCCACAGAAAACCTAAAAAATGTGTACAACTTTTTGCGAGAAGCAGTAAAAGAAGCTCATCTAGGAAATATGTTGGCTGTTAATTACCAATCAGACTTTTCCTTAGAATTTGATGATGAAGATAAAAAAGATTTCTTGCAAGCGAACTTTTTCACCGATGATTTTTACTACGAAAAAGAAACCTATACACTATTTTCAAATTACAGAAACAATTTATTAAAGCTTGTATCTCATACGCTTTCTAAAATAAGCAAAAAACTTGTGAATATAAACAGTAAGCTAGAAGAATGTAAAAATATGGATACATACAAGTTATATGGAGAGCTTTTAACTGCAAATATGTACAAATATCCTGAATATACTGATAACACTGTTTCAGTAGAAAATTATAACGATAATAATAGCATTGTTGTAATTCCGGTAGACAAAAACAAAACTCCATCTTACAACGTAAAAAGCTACTTTAAAAAATATAACAAACTAAAGAATGCTCTAATCATAATAAACAATCAAAAGAAAGAAACTGAAGCTGAAATAGATTATCTAGAGAGCATCATCTATGAAATTGACGCAGCAAAAACCATTTCAGACATAGATGAAATATATGCTGAAATTCAAGAAAACCCACTATTTGAAAAATCTCGTTTAAAGTCTAACACAAAAGTTACAAAATCAAAAAAGACAAATAAGAAATTAGACAAAACATACATACCTATCGAATATAAAATAGAAGATTACACTTTATTAGTTGGAAAAAATAATATACAAAATGACTATATCACATTAAAAGTTGCAAAATCACATGACGTTTGGTTTCATACAAAAGAAATACATGGAAGCCACGCAATACTTCAAACTAATGGAAAAGAACCATCTATAGATGTTCTAATTAGATGCGCCCAAATTGCTGCATACTACAGTAAAGCAAAAATGTCATCAAACGTTCCAGTAGACTACACATTTGCAAAGTATGTAAAGAAACCATCTGGAGCTAAGCCTGGTTTTGTAATATACACACATAATAAAACCATAAACGTAACGCCACAGAACTAGATACTTCTACTTTAGACAAAAATTTTATGTTTACCTATTTATTTTCTTGGAAATATATGGTATAATTTTATTGTTATTAGTAGAAAAGGAGGTAATTTATATGTGGCAAGTATGGTTAATCCTAGCTGGCATATTTATTATTTTTGAGATGATTATTCCTACTGATTTCCTAATATTCTGGGTTGGAATTGGAGCTGTTATATCCTGCGTAGCTAGTATCTTCGTAGATAATATAACTGCACAAATTGTAATCTTTTGCATTTCTTCAATTTTGCTCATTTTTTGCACAAAACCATTTGTAAAGAAATTTATGAAGAATGCACCAGACGTAAATACCAATGCCTATTCAATACTTGGAAAAAAAGGTTTGGTAATATCAGATATCAATCCAGTATTATGCCAAGGGCAAGTTAAAGTTGGCAACGAAGTGTGGTCAGCTAAAACTGTCGGAACAGAAGTAATACCAAAGAATACGCAAGTAACCGTTACCGCAATAGATGGTGTAAAAGCCGTGGTAACCGTGAACGAAAAAATAGATGTTAAAAATTAAGGGGGATTAAATAATGGGTATATTTTTTATTGTATTACTTGTTATCGTTTTAATAGTTGCTTACAAAACAATTAAGGTTGTTAAACAATCTGAGGTATATGTTATAGAAAGATTAGGTAAATTTCATAAAGTTGCAGACGCTGGTCTTACAATTATCTTTCCATTTTTAGATCATGTTAGATCAGTAGTTAGTTTAAAACAACAAACTATGGATATACCACCACAAAATGTTATCACAAATGATAACGTTACAATCACAATCGACACAGTTGTGTTCTATAAAGTAACAGATCCAGCAAAAGCTGTATATGAAATTCAATCATTAAAAAAAGGTATCGAATATTTAGCAATTACAACAATTCGTGATATCGTTGGTAAAATGGACTTAGATTCAACATTCAGTTCACGTGATGCAATTAATGATAAATTAAGAGTTGTATTAGATGAAGCTACAGACCAATGGGGATGTAAAATAGATAGAGTTGAAATTAAAGACATTACTCCACCAGCAGATATCCGTGATGCAATGGAAAAGCAAATGAACGCAGAAAGAAATAAAAGAGCTTTAATTCTACAAGCTGAAGGTGAAAGACAATCTGCAATCACACTTGCTGAAGGTAAAAAAGAAGCTGCTATTCTAGAAGCTGAAGCTGATAAAGAAGCTGCTATAAGAAGAGCTGCCGGTGAAGCTGAAGCTATAAAGAAAGTTGCTGAAGCTAAAGCTGAAGAAATTAGACAAGTTTATGGAGCAGTTATGCAATCAAATCCAAACGACAAATTAGTACAATTAAAATCTTTAGAAGCATTACAAGATATAGCAAATGGAGATGCAAACAAAGTATTTATTCCATTTGATGCAACATCTGCTTTAGGAAGTCTTGGAGCAATGAAAGAAATGCTTATCGATAAAGATAAAGATGCATCAAAAAGAGAAAAACTACTTCAAAAAAGAGCTGCACAAATAAAAAATCAAAACGACTAATCAATACTTAAATGTCATTGGAGACGGTTCCGTTTGACACATATTTTGACAAATAAAAAAACATAAAAGTAGAAAAAAGATAGATACATATAAATGAAAACCGCGCAGTTTTGGAAGCTTATGAAATAAGCGACCAGCAAAGTTAGAATGATTATGTATCTATCTTTTTAAATTTATGTCAGTTTTAAAGTGCCCAAATATATGTCAAACAGAGCCGTCCCTAGTGGCACCAAAATTTGTGTCAAACGGAACCGTCCCTAATGGCACATTTTACCAATTAGTATATATCTACTTATACATCTCTGTACTTTTGTTTTTAAATACTATATTTTTTTATGAGTGAGGTGGTTATATGGCACTAGATTATTCAATAATTGGTGAAAGAATTAAAAAATCAAGAATCGAAAAGAAATTAACTCAAGAAAATCTAGCAGAAAAACTAAATGTATCAGTTGCTTTTGTAAGCAGAATTGAACGAGGAAGTACTCAAGTAAACTTAAAGAGACTAAGCCAATTATGTGCTATACTTGACATCGATGAAGGTACAATTTTAAATGGTACAAGTATGGATTCAAAAAACTATCTATCAGATGAATTCAGTAACTTGTTAAAAGATACTTCAACAGAAACACAAAGATTAATATTCGACATAGCAAGACTAATAGTAAAAGATGCAAAAAAGAATAAACAACATGAACTATAAATTAATACTATATAAAATCAAAAGACATCAAATAAAATTTGATGTCTTTTATTTCTTGTGTGCAAGAAAAAAAGAATCCAAAATCTTCAACGATTTTGGTTCTTTTATTTTTAATATTAAGCCTCTCTACATTTAACAACTAATCTTTGTTTTCCACCATTTGTACACGTTATTAACGTCATTTCTTTTTGTCCATTTGTTATTTGGCTTGTACAAGCAACATCTTCTGGATCTACAACATACATGTTATAAACTTTGTAGTTAAGAGTATTTCCAGCTAAGTCTGTTAATTGTACTACATCATCATTTTGTATTTGCGAAAGCTTTCCAAACATTTTTCCGCTCTTGTAATTATGTCCTACAATACAATAATTTCCAACAGAGTTTGGGC
The DNA here is from genome assembly GCA_947165355.1 of uncultured Clostridium sp. GTDB lineage: Bacteria > Bacillota > Clostridia > TANB77 > CAG-508 > CAG-492. Next base: position 18,963 of record CAMUZZ010000005.1, on the reverse strand, counting down.
TTCCTCCCCAAAACTTATTTAATGATATTTTCAATAGCTCTTCAGATGTATCTGATAAAATAGGATATTCAATACCTAATGATGGAATATTTAGTACAGATTCGTATGTGTACGTTGTCCCCTCATCGTCTGTATATGAACCATTTAAAGTTGTATTTTGATTTTCTTCAACTAATTCCGAGTTATTTAATGCAATAACAAGGGGTTCATCACTTGTTGTGCCATCGTTTCTGTTTATAGAAATATCTCTTAACATTTCTTGAGAAACTGCCTCGCTTGCATTTTTATCAAATTCGGTAATAACATACCAACCTGAAAAAATAAACACAAGCACCAAAGACGCAATAAACTGAATCTTGTACATTTTTTTCTTTTTCTTCAACTTGTTTGTTACATATAGTCTGTCGGTAACCAAAATTTGATTCATATGCTCATCCTTTCTAAATATTATTTTTAACTATATAATTAGAGATTTGCGCAAATTGTTCTAATGTTAATGTTTCTCCTCTCGTATTATAATCTAATTTTAATTCATCAAACATATTCTTAGCCACATCTTTGTCTTTTATAGCTCCGCCGTTTACTAACCCATTCATTAAAGTTTTTCTTCTTTGCATAAAGCTTACTTTAATTACTTTAAAAAAGTTTTCTACGTTAACTAAATCAACCGGACTATTTTTTCTTATATTAAGTTTTATAACTTCAGAACATACCTCTGGCTCTGGAATAAAAGAGTTGTTTTCCACAATTGTTACACACTCTGCAGTTGCATAATATGCAACACAGTATGTAATTGCACCAGTATTCTTTTCCCCTGGTGTAGCAATTAATCTATCTGCTACCTCTTTTTGAACCATAACTGTTATAGACTCAATATCAAGCTTGTCTTCAAGCAATTTAGTTATTATAGGCGTTGTTATATAGTATGGTAAATTTGCAACAATTTTAACACTTTTAATATTACCAATTTTGTTGGCTTTTATTAAATTAGGCAAATCTACTTTAAGAATATCTTCGTTAATTATTTCTAAATTATTGTATAAAGCAAATCTATCTTGTAGAATTTGAATCATTCTTTTATCTAGCTCTACAGCGATAACCTTTTCTGCTTTATCTAGCAATATTTCTGTTAAATTCCCTAGTCCTGGACCAATTTCAATTACTAAATCTTCTTTACATATATTTGATGAAGAAACAATTTCATCAACAACCGAATCGTTTATTAAGAAATTTTGTCCTAAACTTTTGTTAGCTGAAATATTATATTTCTTTAGTATAAATTCCGTTTTTTTCTGTAAATTACTCATAATTCCACCTTTTATACTCTTTTATTATACAATAAAAGTATTTAGTTTACAATAGTTTATAAAAATTTTAAGTAAACCTCGTAATTTTAAATTTTGTAAGCATTTCAAAAAATATATAAATTATAAAATAAAAAAGTATATACATAATAATGAAAACCGCGCAGTTTGGGAGCATGTATAAGTTAAACTTATGGTATATTAAATTATTTAACTTAAAAATATGAACATCTTTAATAACAAATGCGACCTGTAAGGTTTGAATGGTTATGTATATACTTTTATTATTATTTTTATAATATAATTTTTGAAATGCTTACAAAACTTAAAAAGAGCCAACTTTTTATTGGCTCTTTTTTTATTTAGATTATATACTTAATACTTTTTTCTTAATTGCTTTTCCTGCTATTGTAATTACTACAAGTATTCCTAATCCTAATCCTGCGTATTTAATTACCTCTGATCCTGTTTTAATTGAAAGCATTACTGGAGCATTATCTATATCATCTTCTCCTGGAACTTTGTTTCCTGGTGTTGAATCTATATCTGGTGTTCCATATACGTTATGGTCTTTGCTTATTTCAGCAACATTGTCTTTAACACCCAAGTTGTTTTCGCTATTAATCCATGTTAGAATTATTTCTACTTCTGCACTTTCACCTGGCTCTAATGTTGTGTTAGCAAGCTTATCTGTAACAACTTCACCATCAACTTCTTTCCAATCTGGGTTATCTTCTTGTACAAATTTTAATCCTTCTGGAATATCGTCTCTTATTTCTGTTGCTTCACCAGCAATTTGTCCTTCATTTGTTATTCTAATTGAATATTTAAATTTAACAGTTACATCGTTTACTTTCTTTTTGTTTAAGTCTACTTTAACGACGTCTTCTGGGTCATCTTCTGCTTTGTGTCCAGTTTCATGTACTACTGTTTTTCCATTTTCTATAACTATAGCTTCTGTTACCCATTTTCTTAAAGCTAAGTCAAAGTATTGAACTTTAACATGCTCTACATCTTCGTCGTCTTCTTCTTTCCACTCATCTGGTGTAGAATCTCTATCTGATACTATTTTGTTGTCGCTATCTCTTTCTTCAGAAATTTGAGCTTTGTTTGTTAAAATTCTATCAGATGTTGTTGGCTCTGTAACCTTAAATTGTATTTTTAAATCTCTATAATCTAATTCTTCGCTTGTTGATGGATTGAATGCTTTAATTAGATTTGTTTCATCTGCATCTTTTTCTAAATAACTTGTTAATACATATTTAGCTTTGCTTATGTCTGAAACTTCGTTGTTGTTTTCATCAACTAGTTTCCATCCATATGTATCATTTATACTTCCATCACCACTTGTGTATTTTACAAATTCTAGTCCATCTGGTATATCGTCTTTAACTAAGCTTGCATATGCATCTTCTGGACCTTCGTTATATACTCTTATTGTGTATGTTACTGTGTCTGATGTATGTAGTAGTACTGGCTCTTTTGTATGATTGTATTCTGCTGTTGTAGATTCTCCAGATTTTAGTTTTGTTAAATCTACTTCTGGAACTCTATTTGTTACTTCTGTTTCTTCTCCGCTTACACCATCTTTTACAGCTGTTATAAATTTACGAAGTGATAAATCGTATATTTTTGCAGTATTTCCAATTTGAACTAATGTAGAAATATCGTTCATATCATATCCTGTTTCTTTTGCTGTAACTTCTATTGGTCCGTCTGTTATTATTTGATATCCGTTTGGAACAAATGTCTCAACTACATAATATTGTTTAGTTGTTTCAGTTCCTAAATCTAAGTTTGTAAATCCAGCTGTACCGTTTTGTGCTGCAGTAACTTCAATGTCTCTTCCATTAGAACCTTTTATAAATACACCGTTTATTGCATTTTCTCTTGTTGAAGCAATTTTGAACTTAGCTCCTGCAAGCGATGGCTCACCAGCATCATATCTACCATTTTTGTTTACATCAACATATTTGTATAATCCAACTTTACCTTTATGTGTAACAACTTCTTCGTTTTCAACTTCAACCATAATTATGCTACTATCTGTAACAGCAACACTTCTAGCATTTTCTACTGTAAGCTCTCCTGGCTCTAAAACAAGCTCTCCATCACGAGTTATTGTTCTTGCAGTAAATTTAATTTCTCCTGCAGCTCCTGTATATCCTTGTGGAACTACTGATTCTACTATTGTTACATCATATTCTGCATTTTCTTCCAATGCTAAATTAGAAAAGCTTAATATTCCAAATAGAACACCTTCAGAATCTACGTACCAATCATTAGATCCATCAAGTTCTCTATTTAATCTTGGGTAAACAACATATTGTTCTGTAGCTTTATTTTGTATTTTAACTTTAAATGCTGCTCCAGAAATTTTTTCGTATGTTCCACCTTTGTATTTATAAACCATTAATCTGAATTTTCCAATAGCATTTCTTTCATTGTTAACTTGTACGTCAATTTTATTGTTTGTTATTGTAACAGTAGCCCCTTCTGCAACTTGTGGTGTACTTGGAGCTAATACATATTCACCATTAACTAATTGAGCTGTAGCATCAAAAGTAATAGGTTCACTTAATCCTTCATATCCTTCTGGAGGAGTAGTTTCATTAATTGTAACAGCATATGTTGCTTCTTTATCTAATTTTATACCTCTAAATACTAGACCTTCATTGTTGATTATTTCGAATTTGCTACCATCTAAACGTCTATTTAAAGAGTCAACTAAAACATCTTCATCATCATTTTTGTTTACAATTGATACTTCAAATTCTCCTTCATCAAGAGTACTTCCTGAATTTCCATCTTTCTTGATAACATTTAAAGTGAACATACCTTCAGGTATTGCTGTATTATCAACTACAACTTGTACAAAATCTTCTTCTACATTTACAGATTTTGCATTTTCAACTCTTATAGTTCCTGGAGTTAATTCGTAATGTTGTTCTGAAGTTGTAGCATCGGTTACTAGCTGTGCTGTTAAGTCAAATACTATATTTCCTGCAATTCCAGTATATCCTTCTGGTACTACTGTTTCAGATATTGTTGCAGTATACTCTATTGTTTGTGGATAGTTTGTTTCTCCAGCATAGCTGTCTGGTATTAGGTTTATTCCAGAAAATGTTAGTTTACCTGTTCCGTTATCAACCATGTAATCAGCTTCACCGTTAAGAATTCTTCCTCTCCAATCATGTAAGTATTCATCAGATTCTTTAGGTTGTAATTTTAAACTAAATCTAGCTCCATCAAGTGGCTCGTCTGTTTTACTATCTTGCTTTACAATTTGTAATTTAAACGATCCAGTTGGTGTTTGTTCTTGCTCATCTCTCCATAATACTTTAATTGCAGCATGTGCTGAATGTGGTTGTTGTTCTTCAACTTCAATGCTTACCATATAGTTGTTCTCATCTGTTGTTTCTTCTAAATTATCATCTAGTAAAATACTTTCGCCTGGATTAACATTAGTTGTAATGCCATCTATCTCTACATAATCTATTCCATATGTATTTTCAGAAGCTTCTTTTTTGTGTACTTTTAGTATTAAAGATTCTCCAGCTCCTGTATGTTGATATCCTGTTGGTGGCTTTGTTTCCTTTATGGTATATATATCAACTTTGTCTATTGAATCTATACTCAAGCCTGGCTCTACGAATGAATAATCATTTGTGCTTTGTGGTGATAATACTGCTGTATCATCTGTTACTTTCTCAAGTCTAGAAGTATAGTATAACTTTTCAGTTGACTCATTCTTTTGTAATGCTATACTAAATTCTGAACCAGCTAAATAACTTGAACTTGTTGCTGATCCATTTTTATCTGCTTTGGCAATTTTTAATGCATAGCCCCCCGTTTTTTCTACTTGTCTTGTTACTCTAAATACTTTAAAATCTTCTAGATTTTTTCCACCTTCACTAGATATCCATTTGTAGTTTCTTAATACTGGTCTATTTACATTTGGATTTTCATGGAACATTCCATATCCTTGTGGAGATTTAAATGCAGATTTTGATCCCCATGTTCCTTCAATATACCAGTACTGTGAACCATTTTCATCAGCACAAAGATTTAATGTATTACTTAATACTGTGTCTATTCTAGTAGAGTATTCAAATGTATCCGGACTATATATGTTGTCAAGAATTTGCTTAATTTGAGCTGTATCACTTGCATTATCTGTTTTTCCTACATAAATAAACATATGATACCAACTACATATAATATCTCCTGGTCTTAATTTTGTGGCATCAATTCTTTCATACCATGGTTTGGTTTTGTCAGAATTTGCTGTCATTATTGGTTTCATAACGTAGCTTTGACCTTGATAAGTCATTCCTAATTCTTCAGCGTACCAAACAGATGGCCCATAAGCACTAATAAAATGCTTTGTATTCGTAGGATAAATACTTACGCCTGAAAAATGTTCTAGCACTCTTCCCACGTACGTTGAACAATCCATGTAATCATAATGTGTACCATTAACATTGCATCCCTCAATTGCTACATCTAATACAGCTTTTACAAATTGTTGCTCTGTAAATGGTCCTGGATTTGTTTCATTAATTGCTACGTTACCTAAACTTGTTTCTAGGTTACTAGTTTTGTTTGATGAACTTCCAGCATAAATTGTTCCTAGCACAAGCGTTAATAAGAATAGCGCTATTATGCTAAGTTTAAACTGTCCTTTCCCCTTTGTATGTTTCCTTTTCATAAAATTCTCCTTTCGTGAATTAAAATCTTTTGTATTCATACATATATTTTATATTATATAAATATAAAGTCAATTTTACATTTTTTAGTAAACGTGTTTAAACCTCTTTATTGATATACGTTTTAAGAATTGTTACAGAATTATTACAATTATATTATATTTTTGTTAAAAGTCCTTTTTTTCCGTAGCTTTTTTCCATTTTTTTACAAATTGATTTTTCTTTTCAAAATATCTCTATTGTCCTTATTACCGTAGACTCAAACTACATCTATGTACAAAACATACATACAGAGCCAAAAACGTACCAAATAAATTTGGTACGTTTTTTAATTAATCGTTATATTTATATCAAATTATAATGATAATACTTTTTTCTTAATTACTATAATTGAGCTTCCGATTATAGCTAAAATTACACTTGCTAAAGTAATGTATTTTATTTCTTCAGATCCTGTTTTAACTGAAAGCATTACTGGAGCGTCATCTATATCATCTTCTTTTGCAACTTTGTTGTTTGGTGTTGAGTCTATATCTGGTGTTCCATATGCATTGTGATCTTTGCTTATTTCTGCTACATTAACCTTTAATCCTAAATTATCTTCACGATTAATCCATGTTAGAATTATTTCTACTTCAGCGCTCTCTCCTGGTTGTAAAGTTGTATTAGCCAATTTTTCAGTTACGATTTCTCCGTTTTCTTCTCTCCAGTCTGGGTTATCTTCTTGAACAAATTTTAATCCTTCTGGAATATCGTCTCTAATTTGTTTAGCTTCGCCAGCAATTTCACCTTCGTTTGTAATTCTAATTGAATATTTGAATTGAATTTTTAGGTTGTTTACTTTGCTCTTCTTTAAGTCTACTTTAACTACTTCTTCCGGGTCATCTTCTGCTTTATGTCCAGTTTGATATACTACAGTATTTCCGTTTTCTGTTACAATAGCTTCTGTTACCCATTTTCTTAATGCTAAGTCAAAGTATTTTACTTTAACTGGTTCATAATCTTCGTCATCTTCATCTAGCCATTCATTTGGTGTAGAATCTCTATCTTTTACTTTATTACCTTCTCTGTCTGTTTCTTTAGCTATTTGAGCATGGTTTGTTAAAATTCTATCTGATGTTTGTGGTTCTGTAATTTTAAATTGAACTTTAACAAATCTTGAATCTAGCTCAGTCATTGTATTAGCATCAAATCCTTTTATTAGGTTTGTTTCGTTGCTATCTATGTCTAAATAGTTTGTTACAATGTATTTTGCTTTAGAAACATCTTTAACTTCGTTGTCATTTTCATCAACTAGCTTCCATCCATACTTATCGTTTACACTTCCGTCACCTTCTGTATATTGTACAAACTCTAATCCTTCTGGAATATCATCTTTTATAATATTTGCATATGCATCTTCTGGACCTTCGTTATATATTTGAATCGTATAAGTTACTATATCAGTTGTATGAACTAATACTGGCTCTTTTGTGTGGATGTATTCAGCTGTTGTAGATTCACCAGAAATTAATTTTGATAAATCAATTTTTGGAATTCTATCTGTAACCTTTTGCTCTTCTCCTGTTGCACCATCTTTTACAGATGTTATAAATTTACGAAGAGCTAAGTCATAAATTTTTCTTGTATTCGCTACTTTTACTAAAGTACTTATATCTTTTAAATCGTATCCATTTTCTTTTGCTGTTACTTTAATAATTTTGTCTGTTTTATTAAATTCTTCAGGAGAATATGTTTCTACAATATAGAAGTCTTTTTGTGTAGCTTCACCTAGTTTTAAGTTATCAAACATTGCTGTTCCATCTCTTCTAGATGTTACTTCTAGGTCTACACCTCTTGCATTCTTTACAAATACACCATTTCTAGCATTTTGCTCAGAATCAGCAATTTTAAATTTAGCACCTTCTAATGCTGGTTCTCCGTCATCATATCTTCCATTTCTGTTTACGTCTTCATATTTATATAATCCAACTTTTCCATAATGAATTTCTGGAATAACTTCTTTTTCATCTCTCCAAGTAACTGTAATATGTTGTGATGGACTTTCTTGGTGTCTACTAGTTGCCTCAACTTTAATCATATAGTTATCATTATCTTGTGTAACTGCTAAATTATTATCTAACAATACACTTCCACCCATTTCAATAGATTGAATTAAAGTTCCAGCCTTTTTAATGTCTATTGATTTTACAGAGTATGTTCTTTCGTTAACTTGTTTCTTGTTAACATATAGTTCTATTACTTTGTTTGCTCCTGTAATATTGTATCCTTCTGGAGCTGCTTTTTCTTCTATTGTATATACATCAGGAGCTGATATATTATCTATTCCTTGATATACTATTGTTTTAAATCCACTTTGTGAAGCTGTAAATAAATTGTTTGCATCTGTGCTCTTTTGCATTGTTTCGTAATAGTAATTTGTATCTCCAGTGTTATTTACTTTTTCACTAATTTTGAATTTTGCACCTGGTATATATTCATCAGTTGTATAGTCTTTCTTAGCTATGTCTAACTCATATGTACCTGATGCTGTAGGTATAATTGTTGCTGTTGCTGTTGTTGTTTTTGTTGCTCTTTTTACTGTAATTACTGGTTGTGGGTAATTTTCTGTATCTGATGTAGTAGCCCAGTAATATGAATCTTTTAAGTATTTATATGATGCTGTTATAGTAACTGTACATGTATCATTTCCTGTAAAGTCATCAGACTTAGCATAAAATGTACCTGTATAATTATCGTAGTTATCTATTGGTTGTGTACATTCAGCATCCTTATATAGTTTTACTGAATGTTGACCTATAGTATTAGTTGCGCTTATTTTATAAATACCACCATTACCACTAATAGTAAATGGTCCTATAACACCAGTTCTAACTAATTTGGCATTACTTGAATTAATTGTTATAGATCCACTTGGTTGGAATTGTTGATAGTTTTCGTTACTTTCTATACCAACTTCGTATGCATTCATAATTGTGTTTATAGCAGAGTCGTTATTACGTATTGGTAAGAAGTGATTTGCTTCTACTTTTCCGTTAGCAGCTCCCCAAATAAGCATTTGGTTAATTGCATATACGTCAGATGAATTTATTTGAGAAATAATATTATTTCTTTCTTGTGCACTTGTAATTCCTCCGTATTTAGATAATACTTCATGGAATATTCCCATTTCATCTGCAGAATAATAGCTTTGTTCCAATAACATTATGTGATCTAGAACCCAATCTACTTGACCTACAGTATGAACAGCTGAGCTTCCTGTAAAGTCACGGAAGTCACCTAAATCTTGTCTGTTATATGTAGCCCATGACCCACTAGATACATAGTGATAATTAAAGTTCGAACAATATGTATCGTATGGACCATCCTCCATGCTAATTTTATGAGTACCACGGTCATTCATAGAATAACCAGTATATACTCTGTTGTTTGCACCAATAAGATCAGTTGTTGATAACGCCTTACTCATTAAAACTGTATCTTTACCTAGTTTTGTCTTTAAACTTCCACTTATATTGTAGCTAATATTAACGTAGTAAGTTGCAAGTATTGCAAACGCTGTAATAGCCGCAACTAGTGCTCTTTTAAAGTGTTTGTTTTTCGTTTTACATCCTTTCATTATTACATCCTCCTTAGATTTATATATTTAACATCCTTTTTTTTATATACATACACTTATATTTTAACCTTTTTTAGCCAAAAAGTCAATATTATCAAGGAATTCAGCCGTATTTTGAATTAGTTTTTATAAATTTGCATTCAAAAAACGGCTATGCCTATTGGCATAACCGTTTCTTTATATTAGCTATAAATATATTACATTACACAAGAACATATTTCTTAATACCTATAATTCCGGTACCAAGTATTGTAATTACTGCAATTGCAAGCCCTATATAAACTCTTCCTGCACCAGTTCTAACTGTTAGCATAACTGCAGCATCATCTATATCATCTTCACCTGGAACTTTATTGTTTGGTGTAGAATCTATATCTGTTATTTTACGACCCTTCTTGTCTTTGTGCTCTGTTATTTCAGCTATATTTGTTTTAAGTCCTAAATTATCAGCTTTGTTAATCCAAGTTAATGTTATTGTAACATATTCTTTTTGTCCTGGTTCTAATAAAGTATTATCTAATACATGTGTTACAACTCTTCCGTCTACATATTCCCAGTTTGGATTATCTTCTTGAACGAATTTTAATCCCTCTGGAATTCTATCTTCAACTTCTGTAGCATAACCAGCAACTTGACCTTCATTTGTAACCATTATTTGGTATTCAAATTTAACAACAACATTGTCAACACTGCTCTTCTTTAGGTCAACTTTAACTATAGGTTCTGGATTTGTTTCTTCGTTGTATCCTGTTTCAACAACTTTTTCTTTACCATTTTCAATTACTATAGCTTTACTTACCCATTTCTTTAGAGCTAAATCAAAGTATTTAACTAAAACTTTTTCTGTATCTTGATCATCTTCTCCTTCAATCCATTCATTTGGTGTAGAATCGATGTCTGTTACAGTATTTCCATTAGTATCTTTCTCTTCAGAAATTTGAGCATAGTTTGTTATTTCTTTTCCAGCTTCAACAGTTGGAAGAACTTTGAATGAAACTTTAACATCTCTGTAATCTAATGTTTCCATAGAATCTTTATCAAATGCTGTAATAAACTCATTTGCTAAATAATCTGTTGTAATGTATTTAGCAGCAGATACATCTGATGTTTCAACTCCATTTTCATCTAATAATTTCCATCTGTATTCTACGTTTACAGCATTGTCTACTACAAACTCTAATCCAACTGGAATATCATCTTTAACTATACTTGGAGCAACATCCTTAGTTCCTTCGTTGAATATTCTTAATGTATAAGTAACTATATCATTTTCTTGAACTTCAACTGCATTTTTTGGATGATTGTATATTGCTTCTGTTGATGTTTCGTTTACTAAGTTAGTAACGTCAACTTCTGGAGCTCTAGACTCTGCTAATGCTTCTCCATCAACTTCAGTAATGAATTTTCTTAGTGCTAAATCTGCATATGTTAATTTAACGCTTTCAATGTCTTGGTCATCTTCTCCTTCAATCCATTCATCTGGAGTAGAATCTCTATCCTTTGTTGTATTTCCATTTGTATCTGTATGAGCTGATATTTGAGCTTGGTTAGTCATTATCATTCTTGATTTTTCTGGAGCTACAACTCTAAATTCAACTTCAACATCTCTGTAATCTAATTCACCAGTTTCTTTGTTGAATGCTTTTATAACGTCTGTTTTTAAGTAATCTGTTACAACATATTTTGCGTTTTCAGCATATTTAACTTCATTTCCAGTTTCATCAACCATTACCCAATTATATTTTTGGTTTAATTCGCTTGATGGAACAAACTCTAGTCCTTCAGGAATGCTATCTTTTACTAATGTAACAAATTCATCCTTTGAACCTTCGTTATATATTCTCATAGTATAAGTTACTATATCATCTTTACTTACATTTACAACATCTTTTGGATGTGTATATGTTGCTGTTGTTTCACCATTTTGTAATGGACTAACATCTACTACAGGTTCTCTTGATGGAACTACACTTGCAGTATTAATTTTTGTAATGAATTTTCTTAATGCTAAGTCAGCATATGTTAAGATTATTTTTTCAATATCTTGATCATCTTCGCCATTAATCCATCTATTTGGTGTTGAATCTGAATCTTCTACTTTCTTACCTTCAGCGTCTGTTTCTTCAGAAATTTGAGCATAGTTAATTAATTCTTTCTCAGTTGTATCTTCTGAAACAACTTTAAATGATACTTTAACATCTTGGTAATCTAAAGTTTCACCATCAAATGCTTTTAATAATTTATCTTCGTTTTGATCTTTAGATAAATAATCTGTTATAACATATTTTGCATTAGAAACATCTGCTGTTTCTTTTCCACTTGCATCTAACATTTTCCATCCATATTCAGTGTTTATAGCATCATCTGTTATAAACTCTAATCCTACTGGAATATCATCTTTTATTAAGCTTGGATAAGCATCAATTTTACCTTCGTTGTAAACTCTTAATGTGTATGTTACAACATCTCCAGTGTTTACAAGTAAAGCATTCTTTGGATGTGTATATGTTGCAGTTCCCTTTGTAGCTATAGTTGATACATCAACTGCTGGCTCTCTAGAAACTTCTAATCCAATACTATTAATTTCTGTAATAAATTTTCTTAATGCTAAATCTGCTTTTTTCTTTACAATATGAGTATTTGTTAGGTTATATCCATTAATTTTCTTTGTATATCCACTAACAACATCCTCGTCAATTGTATAAACTATTTCATTTCCTTCTTCATTGTATTTAGGTAATTTTTGGAATTTGAATTTCCAATCTTGAGCTTCAGAAGTAATTGTAGATGTATAAATTTCTCCATCAGCATATAATGTAATTCTTACTACTTCTGGTCTTATCCCATCTTTGTTGTTTTCGTCAACCCAAGTTTTGTTTCCTTCAATTTCAATAGTTTCAGGAGTATATGTATTTTTGATATTATATCCATCGATGGCTTTTGTATATCCTTCAACTTCACTCTCATCAACCGTATATATAATTGGATTTCCTTCTTCATCTTTTACTGCTAAGTTGTCAAATTTATATGTCCAACTATTTTCTTCACTAATTTCTCTTGAATCTACTCTTTCTCCGTTAGCAAGTAAGTATATAGTAATTTTTTCTGGTCTCTTACCATATTTGTTATCACTATCATCCCAAGTTTTAACGCCTTCTACTTCTGTAGGTGTTGGTTTTGATATATGTGTGTTTGTTAGGTTGTATCCTTTAATTGTTTTTACATAACCTTCAATTTCGCTTTCATCTACCGTGTAAACAATTTCTTTTCCTTCCTCGTTGTATTTTGGTAGTTTGTTAAATGTAAATTTCCAGTTATCATCTTTGCTTATTTCTTTTGAATCTACTTTAACACCATCAGCTAATAAGTAGATTGTTATTTTTTCTGGTCTAATTTTATCTGCGTCATCATTATCGTTCCATGTTTTTATACCACTAACTTCTGTAGTTTCTGGAGATTTATTTTCCTTTTTGTTTCCAATTTTAACTAAGTCTGTAATATCTGTTAATTCTACCACTTCTTTAGCTACTGCTTCTATTGCATTATCTAATTTTTTGAATCCTTTTGGAGATTCTGTCTCTACTATGTAATATGTTTTACCAAGTTCAAGACCTTTGAATACTGCTGTTCCTTTTTCGTCTGTTTCAACTTCTTCAGTTACAAACTCTTCTGCATCAGCAGATTCTTTTAATGCAAATTTTGCACCTTTAAGAGCTTTATCTTCTTTGTCGAATTTACCATTTTTGTTTACATCTTCATATTTAAATATTCCAATGTTACCTGGAATTCTTTCATTTCCAATTTTAACTAAATCTGTTATATCTGTTAATTCTACAACTTCTTTAGCTTCTGCTTCTATAGCATTTTGTAATTTTCTGAATCCTTCTGGAGATTCTGTTTCTACTATGTAGTATGTTTTTCCTAATTCAAGATCTTCGAATACTGCTGTTCCTTTTTCGTCTGTTACTACTTCTTCAGTTACAAACTCTTCTGCATCAGCAGATTCTTTTAATGCAAATTTTGCACCTTTAAGAACTTTATCTTCTTCATCGAATTCACCATTTTTGTTTACATCTTCATATTTAAATAATCCAATTTTTCCGGTAATTCTTTCATTTCCAATTTTAACTAAGTCTGTTATATCTGTTAATTCTACTGTTTCTTTAGAAACTGCTTCTATTGCATTTTCTAATTTTTTGAATCCCTCTGGAGATTCTGTTTCTACTATGTAGTATGTTTTTCCTAATTCAAGATCTTCGAATACTGCTGTTCCTTTTTCGTCTGTTACTACTTCTTCAGTTACAAACTCTTCTGCATCAGCAGATTCTTTTAATGCAAATTTTGCACCTTTAAGAACTTTATCTTCTTCATCGAATTCACCGTTTTTGTTTACGTCTTCATATTTAAATAAACCAATCATTCCGCGAACTTCAACGTATACAGTTTCAAAGTCTATATCATCTTCAAATTTTCCGTTTTCTTCTCCAGCATAATATGATTTGTTTTCATCATCAATACCATATTTTTCGTTATATTCATCGTAATAATTTGTTACTTCTGGATTCTTTAAACTTCCTGGAGTTGAATCTCTATCTGTTACACCTTCAATAATTTTTCCTTCTCTGTCTGTTGCAACTTCTTTAGAAATTTCAGCTCTGTTTGTTAATTTATGTCCATCTAATCCTTTTTCATTAACCTTACAAACAAGTGATACTGTTTGATATAAGTTTTCTGAAATATCTTTTTTAGCTAATTTACTTGTATATATATCTAATAATGAATTGTTGTATATTGTTTCGTTTCCAATATATTTTAATGTAATAACGCTATCACCAGCTTTATTGCTTGTAGTCCACTCATTTGCTGATGATTCGTCAACCTTAACAAATGTTAATCCATCTGGTAAGTAATCTACTATTTCTTGAGCATATCCACAATAATCGTTTTCTCTACCTTCGTTATATACTCTAATTGTGTATGTAACAGTATCATTAGCTTTTATTTTAATTGCTTCTTTATCATGGTAGTACTCTGCATTTCCTGTTACTAATGCAATTTGAGCACTTCTTGCGTCAACTTCTGGTAATCTATTTTCAAGTAAATTGTATCCATTTACTACTGGGTTACCACTTACAGCTGTTATGCTCTTTCTTAAAGCTAAATCTAATTCTCTAAATAATGTATTTCCAACAACAACTTCAACTTCGTTATTATCTATGCTTACTGATTTTGCATTTTCAACAGTTAAAGTAGCTGGTGTTAATTTATATTCTCCATCCTCTTCTACAGCTGTAGCTTCGAATGAAATTGCTCCATCAATACCGATGTATCCTTTTGGTACTACATCCTCATTAATTGTTACAACATAAGTTGTATCTCTTAAGTCTATATAACTAAATGTTAATGTACCATCTGTATCATTTACATAGTATGTTTCTTCACCATTTAATTCTTTCTTTTCAGAATCTACTACAGTTTTACCTGTTTCTTTTTCTTCAACTTTAACTTTAAAACCTGCACCTGCAATAAATTCATCATTTTCAGAATCTATTTTCTTAATGTTTAATGTAAAGTTTCCTGTTGGTATTTTAGTGTTTGGAACAGTTACATTAACTTCGTTTTTTAGAACTTCTACCTTTTTAGTATTCTCTACTATCATTTCTTCAGGAACTAACTCATATTTGTCTCCTGCTTCATTTAGTTTAGATTTAACTTTAAAGTTAATTGTTCCGTCAATTTTGTTATATCCTTCTGGAGCTTTAGTTTCTTCAATTGTTACATCATATTCTTCATCTTCTTTATTAATGTTAACACCAAAGAATGAAAGAACTCCTGTTGTTCTATTAACTGTATACTCTTCTGTACCATCTAATTTTCTGTCTTTCCAATCTTTTAATATTTCACCAGTTTTAGAATTTTTAACAGTAACTTTAAACTTAGCACCAGTAAGCTTTTTGTCGCTCTTACTATCTTGTTTTATTACAGCAAGTTTGAATGTACCTTCTGGAATTACTTCTTCTTCGTCTCTCCATGTAATTCTAACTGCTTGCATTTGCATGCTTTCTTCATTTAATACTTCTACTTTAGCAATATAATTGCTTTCTTCAGTAGTTACATTAAACTCACTGTCTAGTAATATAGCTTCATTTACTATGTTTCCATTAACTTCTACAGAAGCTATTCTATATACGTTCTCGTTTTCATTTAATTCTTTATTAACTTTAATTGTTAATTGTTTACCTTCACCAGAAACAACGTATCCTGTTGGAGCTTTAAATTCTTCAATTGTGTATATATCTGCTTTTGTTGTATCTGTAATGTTTTGAACAGCAAATGTACTTACTTTATCATCAGATACAAATCTTGCTTCTTCAGATGCAACTGCATTATATGCATCATCATAATATAATACTTTATCTGTTTCATTTGCTCTGTATCCAATTTTAAATTCTGCTCCAGCTAAATATGAATTGTCTTTCTTTGAAGCTTTAGCAATTTGCATAGCATATTGACCTACAGGCTCTTGTGTTGGAACACCTGCAATTTGATATGCCCAAATTGTTCCTATTTTCTTTGTTATAACTTTACCTTTTGCATCAGTAAATGTTTCTGCATACAAATAATCTGGATTATTGTTATTAATTCTTACTCCACCGTTTGAAGATTCAATCATCCAGTAAGTACTATCTCCTTTTGAATAAATAGTATTTGCATTTATATCAATGTTATATTTTTCATTTAAAATTTTTCTTGCTTCTTCTGCATTGGCTGTACCTAAATCACCAATAGAAATCCAAGCATGGTTTTTACCATTTTCACCATATGAAACTACTATTGTTCCTGTAGGTAAAGTCTTTTTATTGCCTTCAGCATCATAATATTCAAACCATCTTAAATCACTTGAAATTGGATCACCAACTTTAAGAATATTAATCTTTCCTGAAGTATTATTTACTTTCCATGTTAATTTTTCTGTGTTGTTATAAATACTTGGAGCTGCGTTTATATTTGCTCCAGCATATTTAAAAGTAAAATCTTTGTCTTTACTTGATCTTGTATAAATACCAGCTTCTTTGTAATAAACTCCGCTTTTTGCCATCCAATGAGCTGTATCAACTGGCACATTTAAGTTATTTCTTGTATATGTTGAATATGGATTTGTTAATCCTTTAATAACGTACCCTGATTTGTTTAGTGAATAAGCAACTAAACCAGAACAGTCAACACCTGGTATTTGGTTAACTGGATCTGCAACGTTGTTATACGCACCTGCTTTTCCACTCCAAACATATGGCTTACCTAAAAGGTTCATAGCGCTTCTTACTATGTCACTACCTTCTAAAGCAAAGTTTGTTTCTTGTATTATTGGAGCTCTTAAATCAACAACAGTTTGTTTTGTTCCTGCATCTCCAATTATTGCGCTTGATAAATTTTCACCTGCAGCGCTTATGCCACTTACGTTAGTAACTATAGTTTTAGCATATATGCTTATTATATATGATGCAACTAGTACTAAACTAACAGCAACTAAACTTAGAACTTTGATTCTTTTTCCCTTCATAAAAAAATCTCCTTTTCATATTTTTTTATTTATTAAACAAACAAATATCATACATTAAAAAATGTATGATACTCTCTTAAATCTTATCTTCCGTACGCGTTTCCGATTTCATGAAAACTATACTAACAATTTTAACATAATTTCCATAAAAAATCAACCTTATAAAGCTCATTTTCTTATATATTATGTTTCCCTATACCTATGCAATATAAAATAATATTTTTGCATACTATTTTATGTTAATTTCTAATTCAAATATAGAGCAAAAAAAGAACACTTTTTATATGAACTAAACCCAAATGCTATAGTTCATATAAGTGTCCTTATCCTTGAAAATTCAATTAAATTAACCATCCACCATTTACAGAAATTACTTGTCCTGTTGTGTAGTCATCCTCCATTAACCAAAGTACACATTTTGCAATAGAGCTTGGAGTACCTATTTTCCCTAGTGGAATTTCTTTCTTTAAATCTTCCATTTCTTCTTCAGATAAAAAATCATTCATTCTTGTAGCAATAACTCCTGGTGCTATGCTATTTATTCTAATTCCAGAAGGTCCTAGCTCTTTTGCCAAACTTTTAGTCATTGCATCTAATCCTGCTTTTGTAACGGCGTAGTGTGATTCGCACGAAGCACCAACCAAACCATAAACTGAAGAAATATTTATAATTAGACCAGATTTATTGTGTATCATGCATGGTAATGCATCCTTAATTGCATAAAATGCTGATGATAAATTTGTATTAATCATGTTATCCCATTCGTTATCTGTTATGTCTGTGAACAATTTTTCTTCACAAATTCCAGCATTATTAATTAATACATCTATTGTCTTATATTTTTCAATACAGAAATTTACCAATTTTGTAACTTCTATATGCTTAGATACATCTGCCTTAAATACTTCAATGTTGTATCCTTCTTCTTGAAGCTCTTTTTGTATATTCTTTGCTTCTTGCTCTGATTTGTTGTAGTTCAATATCACATTATTTCCACTTCTTGCAAGTGATTTAACTATTTCAGCCCCAATTCCTTGAGAGCCTCCAGTTACAATAACTGCTTTTGACATACTTTACCTCCTAATTACTATACTTTTTTCTAGAATGTCTTCCGTTATTTAAATTTGCACCTTTATATGTACTCGTTAATGAATGACAATTCGGACATAAAAGGGTTAAATTATCTTCAGAATTATTCCTATAATTGCCGATCAATATGCTCTATCTCTAATGGAATAGTCCCTGTATAAGGATTTATTTTATTCCATCCACATCTTGAACATTTATTATTATATTTATTGAATATATATTTTTTTATATAAGAAGATATTTGGTACTCTCCTCGCATTCCGTCTATTTCGTTGTTTTTCCACTTTTGTATATACATTTTTTGCTGATATTCTTTTTGACATTGTATAGAGCAGTATTTTGAACGATTGTTTATTGCTTTTGAACAATTTTGACAATACATAAAATACACCTCCTAATTATAACAAAAAATCAGACAAGTTATAAAACAAGCCTGATTTTAAGTAATGGAGCCACTTGTCTGAATCGAACAGACGACCTACTGATTCATACTACTATAATTTTCATTACCACAAATGTGTTTGTAGTCTGGACTTTCTCTTTACCATTGCTGACGCTTTAGGTACACCGTATAAAGTCTCTACACTCGGATTTCTCCTAGCTCGGGATTAACTTATATGAATACTTAGTCTTCCCCGAATTAGCGGTGTCCACTTTATCTGTTTCCAAATAAAGGTGCAA
>CAMUZZ010000004.1 GCA_947165355.1 uncultured Clostridium sp. | reverse complement strand
ACAATATTTAAAATTATAAATGAATAACTTGTTAGGTTTAAATATAAAATGTCTTAAAATTGATTTTCAAGCTTAATAATTATAAATTAAATTTACAAACTGGAATTAAAAATCTGCAATTTAAAACAAACAAAAATTATTTAACAAATGTTCGGTTTTTTAAGATTAGCTGTTCGAACGTAGTGAGTTACAGATATCTTATGCAAAGCTAATTTTAATGTTCGTTTTATAAAAAATCATAAATTTTTAAAACTTTGCACAAAATTGAATTGTAAATTTGTGCTAATCAATTATGATATTTGCACAACAAAAAAACTATATATATATTATTATATCACTTTTTTATGTAAATATTAAAAAGACTCCGCCTTATGCCGAGTCTTTTAAAGTCCAATATTTGAATATATGTATATTTTTCCCTAATTATTAATTAAATTAAAATATTTGTTAGTTAGTTTACTTAATTTTTCAATGTTATTTCCATACGTTTCTATAATTTCTTCTTTTGTTTTGTATGCAAGTTCAACATCACTTTTCGTAATTAAACCGTTTTTTTTCAGCATCTAATAATTCGTATTCATCCAGAATATTGATTTTTCCATCTGGCACTACAACAACGTCAAGATATAAATCATCTTCAAAAGGTATGCCATTTTCTATACCATTTTGTTTGCTTATATCAAAATACCATTCTTTTATTCTGTTTTTTTCATCGCACATTGCCGTTATTGAATAATTTTTTTCAATTGGATACATTTCAAACCAAGAGTAACCATTATCTAAAATGCATCTTTTTTCTGTATCGACTTTCCATGCTTTGGATACTTTTTTTATAGTTACTAAAGCGATATATCCTTTGAAAGTATCATCTTCTATGTATTTAAATGTAAAATCACTTTGAATAATATCTTTTATATTTTTTAAATCTGCAAATTTTCTTTTCATATTTTACCTCTTATATTATCTTATTATGTAATAACATAATATTATCATACTTTAACTGTAAAAACAATTATGTTATCAAAACATAAATACAAAATAGTTTTGTTTGACTTTACATAAAAAAAGTGATATGCTATAGATTGTATTAATCTTTGGTTGCACAGGAAGCATTATGTTTTGGATACTTTTTGAATTTATGAAAGGGGTTGTACACCATGTTAATCAGTGTGATTGTTCCGATTTACAACGCTTCGGAAACGCTTGAAAACTGTATCGACAGTATCATCAATCAGAAAGATTTCACTGATTATGAAATCATCCTTATTGATGACGGTTCAACCGACAACAGCTATGAAATTGCTCAAAAGTATGCGACAAAATATCCCAATTGTGTGAGTGCATACACTTTTCCAAACAGAGGTGTATCTGTTGCTCGGTCTATCGGGGTAAAACTTGCATCAGGAAAATTTATTGTTTTTGTTGATTCTGATGATTCAATTACCCCGCTCTTGTTCAGAAAGATAGCTGATACTCTGATAGCTTATCCAGACTTGGATGTTATTAGATATCAGGTTAACCTTCTGAATGATGAGAAGCATAAGGATCACAACAGACATAACTGTATGACAAATGTATGTAAGCTAATATCTGGAGTAGATGCTATTAAACAATGGGCTGGACCAGGAAAAAAATATGCTCTCTTTTGGCTTTTTGCCTTTAGAAAAACTCTTTTCTCAAAAACTGTGAGTATGCCAGAGTTTCGACATTTTGGAGATGTTGCATATGTTCCGCTTCTTATTGCCAACAGCAATAAAGTTACTACAATAGATTATGTGGGATATAACTACGAATGTAACAACAAAAATAGTCTCTCAAATGAAGCTTGCTATGAACACGCTAAAAAAAGAAGTATTGACTTTCTTCTTGCATGTAACTTCGCAGTTAAACATTTTGTAAAGTTGAATTTTGTTACCAACGAAGATGCAGAATTCTTCAAAAAAGACTATGAACGCCGGCTCAGAGGATACTTCTACAGTCTCCATGACAAATTCAGAAACGAACTTTCGAATATTTATTGCTTACCTGTTAACCGTGAATAACAATTGTATTCACACTAAAAGACGCTGATATTAATATCAGCGTCTTTTCATGTTATTTAATCGTTATATCCTATTCCGCCGTTTTTTAGTATCTCAAACTGTTCTTCTCTTTCACTATCTGTAAATGTTCTAAAATCCATACTAAATACTGGGTTTGTTTCCATTCTAGCTTTATGTTTATTTAAATATTCGTCCGTATTTCCTATAACTTTACAAGGGTTTCCAACTGCAACAGAATTATCTGGGATGTCTTTGGTTACTACAGATCCAGCACCTATAATGCAATTATTACCTATTCTAACATTTGGCAATACTATTCCATATTTCCTCCTAGTTATTTATATTATTACTTGTTACAACTAAAGCTACGCATTAATTATGTATTGTTTTATTAGTTGTCTGTATCTCATATTTAGTTCCTCATAATGATGATCTTCTTCTGTGGATGTTCTTTCATTAAAGTATTTATTCGCTTCTATATCAAAGCTCATAGGTTCTAGTATTCCACCATCAATACTTTTAATTGGGCACACTTCAGAAGTTAATAAAAACTCTGTTTCGTTAAATGTGTCGGAATGAACTGTTCCATTTGAGTCTACTATTGCAACTCCTGTATAATAGTGAGCTTTACTGCTTCCACCATAATCTTTTATTTTATTAAGGTAGTAATTGAAAATTTCTCTATCAGATAATCCTTCTTTACCATTTATTCTCTTTACAAATAATCCTGGTTGTTCTTCATCTTTGAATTTATCTATATAAAGACCTGCATCCTCTGCAATGGTTGGTATTTTTGTTGCATTATAGTAGGCGGTTGCTTTTTTTATAGAGTTCTCTTCAGCTGTTTTTCCGTTTTCAATAACATTTATTTGTATACCTAGTGTTTTAGGTGAAATTAGCTCTATAGAATCAAATACTTGTAATCTTTTTTTCATTAGAGCAAATTTAAAGTTGTTATTTGTTGCAAACAGAAGTTTTGTTTTCATAAATATACTCCTTTTATTTCTTTTTATAAACATAGCAGTCATCGTGCTTGCTGTTAACTAAGTTTAATGTTAACGTATTGTCTTTATATTCGTATTTGTAGTATGTTTTTCCTTCTTCAGTTCCTTCGTTATTTGTTCCATAGAAGTATTCACCATCGTATGTATAGTAAGATGTTTCAGACATATCTTTACCATTCATATTTTCTTTAAAATTCATTGTTTCGGCTGCTGTATTGTCGGATTTTACTTCTAATGAATATTCCAGTGTTGTTGCTCTTTTCCAATCTTGAGCATTAATTACTACTCCTTCAGCTTTTAGCTCTTCTAGTTCGTATGTACCTACTATTGAGTTAGGGTCACTTTTTGATTTGTTTTTTGAATTATCAGCATTTTTATTTCCACAACCAGTAAATATAAGTAAGGCTGCTATAATAATTATTCCTATAATAGTTTTCTTTTTCATAAACTCACTCTTTTTTTTCATTTTGATTCCTCCTATTTTTTCATTTTGTTTAGCATTTCTTTGTCTTCTTCAGATACTCTGTATGATTCTCTTATTTTTTGAATAGCTTTGTTAAAGGTCCAAGTTTCAAGTTTGGATTTTTTTATATATTTCAGAGTTTCTGTGCTATTACGTGCGTATGCCTCTGCAACAAGCCAAGCGATAGCCATTTTTACATAGTACTCTTCATTTTTTATGTTATCTATTTGTTTGAAAATTTCTTTTAAATACTTTGTGTTTGTATAGTAGTTTAGGTACATTACCAAAGCAAACCTTATTTCAAACTCTTTACTAGATACAATATAGTTTTGTAAAAAGTCCCACATTTCATCCTCGTGCTTTTTAGTTATCTTTAAACTAGCACATGTGCCATCGCATATTGCCCAATTATCAATCATAGGAATAAAATACTTTAAATATTTAAATACCGCTTCTAAGTTATTCTTTTTGTTAACAATTAAAAATCCTCTTAAAAGAACTTCTTCGTAATATTTAATATCTTTGTCGAATATGTAGCTTTCGATATCTTCGATATTAAACTCATTAGCAATTTTCTTTGTTTCGGGAGTTCGTACTCCTATCATATTGTATTTAGAAGTAGTACATAACGATTTATGAAATTCTCTGTACTTTATATCTTGTTTTTCTAGTAGTTTATTCCTTATGGTTTGGGTTAATTTACTCATACAGTTGCTCCGCCCCTCTTTCACAACAATTCTATATTAAACTTTCTTTTAATGCAATACGATATTTAAAATTACTTTTTGGCTACTATTCCATAGTATCTTCTTATTAATTTTATTCCTTTTTCTGTTGTGTTTTCTTGAACATATTTATCAAAAATCTCTTGCTCTATCGCTATTCTTTTATAACTATTAGTTGTTTCTTCTGAAATATCGTCAAGTATTGGTGCTTTTATTAGTAGAGCTAATAGATCTTCTTTTGTTTTGTAATATTCTATTACATGAAGCGGAATTAGTTCCACATCTTTGAAACCAGCTTTTAAAATGTTTTCATAGTCTATTTGGCTTATTGGTTTTATATCATTGTATGCTTGACCTCTTCCAAACATTATTTTTAAACTCCAACAATCTAACTTATCTACTCCTCGTAATAGTAAATGCCCTCCTTTTTTTAATGTGCGATAGATTTGTTTGGCATCTATTATTGTGTGACGTGCTGTTACTAAATCAAAATAATCGCCTGGAGTGGTCATATTTAAATTGTCCATTACTTTGAAAGAGATGTTTGCTCTTCCACTTCTTTTTAGGTTTTCGTTTGCTGTTTTTACCATTTCCTCAGAAAAGTCTGTACCTAATATTTCAGCACATTCTGGAAAGATTTTTAATAACTTTTCTCCACCTGCTGTGCCTAAATCTAGAATTTTCGAATTTTTGTTCGTACTTTTTTTTATTTCATCTTCGTATATCCAATTTGTGTAATTCTCTTCTGTGTAGTTAATTTCATCAAAAGACCAATTTGCTAGTTTGTTGTAGTATTCATGTTCATTTATTTTCATTTTTAATCCTTCTTTCATTTAATTTTTGTGATTATATACAAAAAGAACCCCCTTTCATGAATGTACATACAAAAATAACCACAATAATTTGTGTACATATTTTTGTCATTCATGAGGAGATTCTTAAGGCTCTTCATTATTCCTTTAAACTTTATTGTTTATGTGGTAGTAAAACGCGAATGACCGAATTGATTTACTACATTTATTATTATAACATATGGTATATTATTTTTCAATATATCCTGCTGTTGCTTTTGTGTACATATCATCTGTTATTGGTTGGTATCTTTCACCTTTGTAATCATCTGTAAATCCGTTATATGCTTTGTATATATCTCCTGTTTCTGTATCGTAAACTCTTTCGTATCCTAGAGTAGCATCACTTTGCTTTTGACTTATTATATCGTATGAGTTGTTTCTTGCTTCCCATGAAGACATAATTGAATCTGATATTTGATCATATATTTTTTGGTTAGCTTGAACAGTTTTTAATATAGTATCTTCTTGCTGATTAAATCCATTTATAAATGTACTACTAAATTGAATTGTTCCTACACAATGATCTAATGCAGATTGCCAATTAATAAATTCTTCGTCTGGAGCACTCATTATAATTATATTATATGTGTTTAATGGAGCAACATCGACTTTGTTTCCAAATGGATTCCACATATTTTCACTTATATAGTATGAACCTATATCTTTTACAGCTGCAGTAAATAATCCTTGACATTTTTTACCGCTGGCATCTGTATATGAAGCTCTAAGTATATCTCCACCAACCATATCTTTTCCAATATTTTCAATTACAGTAAAATTGTTTAGTTGTGGGAAATATTCTACGCCTGCTTCAGTATTGTTGTATTTAGCGTTACCATTCCATGCATTATAGTATCCTTCAGTTGTTTGAGGATCAATTGGAGTTAATTTTGCAAACATAGAATCTGGGTACATACTTGCATATACTTGTCTAGCTTTTTCGCTCTTTAATGCTCCTTCTTGTTTTAGAACAAATAATAGCATGTAATCTGGATTACTTGGATCATATACTTTAAATGAGTAATGAATGTAATCAAATGGTCCAACATCTACCTTCCATCCCTTTGGATAGTCAAATGATACTAAACCATTATCATATTTTTCGTACTCAATTGTTTTTGTTTTACTTTGTGTTATTTTAATTTTTTCTTTTCCATCCTTAACAGTTATAGTATTTCCTCCGCTTACTTTGTTACCAATTAACTTTGGTAAGAAGAAGCATCCTCCAGCAATAAGAGCTCCTGCTACTATTACTGTAACTATTATTAGGATTAACTTTGTTGATTCTTTCATAAATTCCTCCTTTGTTTTTTATTATTAAATATTAATAACTTCTTTAAAATGATATCATAGTGCTTTTTTATATACAATAAAAATACACTAAATTATTTTTTATCTAGTTATTTTTTATTAAACTCTATTGTCAACGTAATGATCTACGGCGTTTTCACGCTCTATTATTTTTGCTGGATTTCCAATTACAATTGAGTGATCTGGAACATCAAAATTAACATAGCTTAATGGTGCAATTAATACATCGTTTCCAATATTAATATTACCAACAATTACAGCATTTGTTCCAATCCATACATTATTACCTATTGTTGGGTATCCTTTTCTCTTTCCTCTGTTTTCTTGCCCTATCGTTACACCTGTTGCAATGTTTACATTATTACCAAGTACTGCTTTTTTATTTATTATTACTATTCCTTCATGACCAATGTAAAATCCTTTACCTATTTTGGTTTCTGGTGATATTTGTATAAATGTTTTTTTAGATAACTTTCTTAGTTTAGATTCGTAATACGATTTGGCAATTTTACTTTTTGCATTTTGTGCCTTTCTAAATAAAATTATGTAGTCTAGTCCTTTTGGTCTTAGGCGTTTTTGAGAAGCGGTTTCTTTGTACTGACCATAGTATCTGTAAATATCGTAACTGTATGGCTTCATATTTGTTCCTCCTTTATTTTTAATTGGTTTAATCTTATAAAGATATTTATTTATGTCTACTCGAATGTTTTGATCTGTTCCCAAAATTTAAGTTTTAATATTTGCAAGAGGATTACTTTCTACTGCATTTCTAATTTGGGTATTATCAACGTGAGTATATATTTCGGTTGTTGATATGCTCTCGTGTCCTAGCAATTCTTGAAGTGCTCTTATATCTACGTCTCCATATTTATACATTAGAGTAGCTGCTGTATGCCTTAGTTTATGAACAGAGTATTTATTTGTATCAAGACCTGCTTTTTTTAATTCTTGTTTAACAATGTATTGTACTGCTCTATTGCTAATACGAGTTTTTCTTTCGCTTAAAAATAGTGCATCTTTAGAATCAAAATCTACTTTATCGTGAGGTCTTATTTTGAGGTAATTATTTATTGCACTCATACATGCATTATTTAGGTATATTGCACGCTCTTTGTTTCCTTTACCAATAACATTAAGCTTCTGCTCACTAAAATCTATATCTTTTATATTAATTCCAACTAGTTCAGATAAACGCATGCCACAATTTAAGAATAATGTTATAATTGCATAATCGCGCTCTTTATTTCTATCGTTTTCATCATCAACTGCAACAAGAAGTTTTTGGCTATCTTCTAACGATAAATACTTAGGAATTCTTCTATCTTGTTTTGGATTTTCTAAATTCTGTGCAGGATTGTTCTTAATTTTTCCAGATTTGTTACATAAATAATTAAAGAAAACTCTAATACTTGATGCTTTTCTTGCCCTTGTAGCAGCCTTACTATCGTATGTGGAAGTTAAATAAAATAAGAAACTATGTATGTCATCAAGTGTTATTTTTTCAATGGTATCAAGTGTCATATCTTTAATGCTAATTTGCTTAATATCTTTTTCGTCTGTCATTTTAAAATGATACTTTATATATCTTAAAAAAGTATTAATATCGTAATTGTATTCTTTTACAGTATTTTGCGATTTATTAAGAATTGTAGCCGTATAATCTAGAAAAGCATTAAGAAAATCTGGATTGTCTTCAATGTTTATATAAACTTTTTTCATCTGTAATCACGACCTTTTCATTATTTATAGATTTATTTTATAAAACTTTTATTTTTAATGCAATAAAATTGTTGAATTAAATTGCAGTATATGTATAAAGAATGTGAGACTACAGATTAATGTAGTCTCATATTTTTTAATGTCTACTGTATTGGTTTTACTTCGTTTCTAATCTCTTATTTACTGTGTTTTCTTCTTACATATCTTTTTTTATTTACTATAAATAGTATTAAAGTCATTGCTGTAAATATTGTTACATATTTTAGTATTTTATCACCTGTTGTTACTGCTTTACTGCTGTCTTCAGATTTTTCTTTGTCTTCTTCTTTTTCGTCTTGCTTATCTTCTTCAGGTGTATCTTCCCCTTCTTCTTCGTCATCGCTGCTTTTATTTTTTGTTAATTTACCATATAAGCTTATGTTTTCGTTTACTGCTGTTCCATTTACAAATTTTTGTGTACATGCTTCATCTGTGTACCATCCATCAAAACTATACCCTTCTGGAAGGTTATCTATAGTTTTGGGAGTATATTCTGTTCCTTTATCTATTGTATCTGTAGTTTCAAATTGTAGGTCGTCTGGTATATCGTCTCCTATAAATTCATATGAAATTGTTATTTGTGGCTCTGTAACAAATGTAGCCCAGTTTTTAAATGTATATCCAGACATTGCTTCCTCTTCGCTTGCAACTTCTCCATCTTTTAATACTTGTATTTTATTTCCACTATATTTCCATTTGTATGTTTCTGTTTCTGAATCAACTGCTGCGTCTGTTTCAGTTCCTTCTGCTGGAAAATCGTCTTCATCATCAATAGTGTACCAAACTGCAACAGCGCCACTTGTTGAATAATCGGCTGTAACGGCTGTTCCTGCTTCGTTTTGTCCCCAGAAAGCACCTTGCTCAACGTCTTTATTAAACATCCATACATCTATTGTTTTATCACCAACTATAAATTTGTTTGGAGCATCACCTCCATAGTAAGCACCAACTCCTATAGCTTGTGAGCATGCTCCTGCATAAGCACGAACCTTTGCATTTTCGGTAATTGAAATTGTACCACATCCGTTGTCTTCGTTGTATGAAACTCCTGAACCAATTCCGGCTCCACCAAACCATGCGCCCATTGCATTTGAAAAAAAGTCTCCACCAATTGCCGTAACGTCTGCATTGCCGCTTATTGTTATTTCTCCATATATAGCCTCTGTATTATCACTATTAGGTATTCCAACAAAACCATCACTTCCAGCACCAATTCCGGCACCTGCACCATAAGCTTTTGCTACTATTGTTCCACCGGAAATTGCAATAGATTGAACACCAGCTTGGTCTCCTCCACCAATTCCGGCTCCACCAGAAAATCCGCTTTGAGATCCCGTATATACTTCGTAACCGCCGTTTGCAGTTATTGTTCCTCCATCTATAGTTATAATACCACTATCCATATTGTTTCCGCCACCAATTCCGGCTCCATCACCTTTACCAGTAGCTGTTATGCTTCCACCATGTATATTAACTGCTAAATTATTTCCTTTGTATACTAGCATGTTTAATGCTACACCACCAGATCCAATACCAGAACCACCTAGTGATAGTGAGGTTTCGTTTTGATCTCCACCTGTTGCATTTATTGTTCCGCCATTAATAGTTATTTCACCATTTAAACTAACATTATCTGATTCTGTAGCAGGTCCACCACCTGAGCCAATTCCTGCACCTCCAGCACAGTTTAAGCTCATTGATGTACCACCTTTAGCTGTAATATTACCACTTTCTATTGTTATGTTTCCAAAACTTGGTGTTGTTCCATCTACCCATGCTCTTTCGCTGCTAGCACTACGAATAAAAACCGTATTTCCACCAATACCAGCTCCGCCTCCACAGTATCCTTTAGCATCTGATGGTATTTGCATATTATCTGGAAGATCGAACCAATCACTTCCATCACCACCAGTTACGTTTAATGTACCGCTTCCAGATATAGTTAAGCTAGCACCTTCTGCTACATATATACCTGCATATCCTATATCACCTTTTAAAGTATTTGTACCATTTAGCACTATATTAACATTTCCACTTTCAATGCTAATAGCAGGTGCTCTTTTGTTTAACTCACTATTTTTTTCAATAGTACAGTTGTTAAGTGTTAATGTAGCATTTCCATTAATACGTATAAATTCATTTTGTTTGGCTGTACCGCTAACTGTATAAGTACCTCTCGTTATATCCCAACTATCTGTGGTTGTACTGTATGTTGGTTCACTAGAGCTGAAACTTAAATCACCTTTTTCACCTTCTGCATGTGCTATGTTTACAATAGCAACAATAACTGTAAAAATTAAAATAAAACTTAAAATTTTTCTTTTCATTTATTTCTCCTTTTCTTATGTTTTTATTCTAAACTATGCTTTCGTTATGTTGTTTTTTCAGTAAAGTAACCTGGTGTTTGAGCGGTATCAATTACTGCATATCCCTGGTTTAAATTATAGAATGAATAAGCAGTTCCATTTCCTCCTACCAAATTATAGCAATTTCTGAACATATCGTATCCATTAGATATATTTGTGTTTACAAAATTTGAACTTACGTATATTGTTGTTAAATTACTGCAATTTCTGAACATATATTCTGTAGTAGATAGATTAGATGTACTAAAAGAGCTCATATCCAATGTTGTTAAACTTGAACATCCATCAAACATATATGATGTAGTAGTTACGCTAGAAACTCTAAAATTAGTTAAGTCTAAATTAGATAATCTAGCACATGAAGCAAGCATATATCTCATATCAGTAACATTACTAAAGTTAACATTACTTAAATTTAAATTAACCAAATTTGAACATACATTAAACATTTGATAAGCATTTTGGTTTCTACTAAAATCTAAACCAGTTAAGTTTACGCTTGTTAAACTTGTACAATAACAGAACATATACTCTGTGTTAACTACTTTTCTTGTATCAAAATTTCTTAAATCTGCAGATGTAATTCCACTAGAGTAAAATAAACAGCTCATATCTGTAACGTTACTTGTATCTAGGTCGCTTACGTCTACACTTGTTAATCTAGTACAGTTATAAAACATATAACTCATGCTTGTTACATTACCTATATCTAAACCATCTAAATCTACGTTAGTAAGATATGTACAATCCCAAAACATAAATGCTACTGTTTGCGGTTGTACTCTATCTTTTACACGAAAACTTTTTATGCTATATCTTTGTGCGTTCCATGGAGCATGACCGCTAGTCCAATTGTATACATCTCCATAGTATGTGTCATCATTAGAATAATTTTCGTATGGCTGGCTACTTAGCTCTAGTGTTCCATCACTAAATAAAATAGCATACATATGTGTTACTGGAACTTCGCTTGGATCTTCTTCAATTTGTAGTACTTGTGTGCCTAGTAATGAAACAGTTGTAGAAACTTGTTTATTCATATCTGAGGTATCAATTAGGTCACTTTCTACCAAACCATTTTGCTCTGTTGTTTGGTATGGCCAATCCCAATATAATGTGTATGTGTGCTCTCCGTGATCTGCTTTATCTATATATTTTGTTATGTTTATTGTTCCAATTTTTACGCCATTTTCTTCTGTTCTAGTTACTTCAATAACATCTCTTCTTCTTTTTCTTGCATCCTTATAAAATTTCATATTAGTTGGGCAATTTTGAATTACAAAAGTTAAATCGCATTTAGCATGTACTTCTGTGCCTGTTGAGTCAATTGTAATTGGTATTGTACCAAATGTTCCAGGTGCAATCATATTGGTTGAAACGGTTGTGTTTGTGTCTGTTCTGGTCATTGGAAAATCAATTACATTTGAGGTTTGAACAATACCATCTTCAAGCTCTACATGCCAATATGCAACTTGTGCACTTGTACTACCTCCTGTAAAGAATACGTATCTTGCTAAAGCATAAATTGAAATTGCAAGAACTGATACTACTAACAATATAATAGTTATCAGCATTGGTAATGAAATTTTTATTTTTTTAGTATCTGTTGTATCTTTCATAAGAACTCTCCTTTGCTCTTTTGTTTATATTTAATTTTTATTAAATATTGCACCAAATCCGGTAGCTATTGGCCTTGTAGCATGTGCTCCTGTACTGTCTATAGGATCATTTACAAGATTTCCATTTTCAACCATTGCAGTTGATGTTCCACCATCTAATGCTGATGCATTGTAAGCTCCGTATTGCTGCATTATTTTTATTAAGTCTGCCATCGTTGCACCTGGCATTGTTGCTCTTCTTCCATCTATAGAAAGCATTAATACTATTCCATCTTGTCTTTGACCAATTGCTGTTCTTGGGGCTATTCCCCATCCTCCATTACCAACTGTTGTTGAGGCTTTCCCGTTAATTATTAAAAATGGTCCGCATGTAACGCAATCTCTAACACCAAGTGATTCTGCTTCATTTGCCGACATACGTCCACATACAAGCTTGTTTTCTTCTGTAAACCCAATTACACCACCAGCTCCTCCGTATGGTGTATCTGTTACCACTTCACCGTTACAAATTGTAAGACCTTGAGGTTGTCCTCCATTTCCACCATAAGCAATTTCTTGAGCTTTTAATTCTTCAGATGAGGTAGATAAACCAGTAAATACACCTCCGTTTATTGCTATTGTTGCTCCAGCTTCTTCTGCCATATCAGTTAAATATTGACCTTCTTGGCTAAGGTTGTTTGTTACTAGTGTATGTATTGTAGATGGATCATATACAACTGCTAAATATCCGGTATAAGAATTATCTTTTATTTTAATAATTTTATAATCTGGATGCTCTTTATCTTTTCTTAAAACAGCCTCTTCAAATTCATCCTCGTATTCTATTTCTTCCTCTGGCTCTTCTGTAATATTTGTTGCTATTAAAGTTGGGTCTGTAACCGAGTCAACTTCAATAGTTTTATTTCTATCCATTACCTCATCAATTGTTTCCATGCTATAAAACATGGTTGCTAAATATTGGTGATTCATTGTAGTCATTGCTGTTGTTATGTACCAATCTCTAAAAAATGTATTTGGTCCATACATTACAAATAAACCAAGTATTGATGTTACAATTACTGATTTAAATGTAAATGTTGTTAGTTTTGATAAAAATCCTTTTCGCTTTTTCGCTTTTCGTGCTTTATGACCTACTTTATATGAAAAATCTGTATCATCATCTATAACAAGTATTTGATTCATATTTTTCCTGTTTCTTTCGTTTGTGTTATTCATATTGCAGAATTTAATCCTCCTTAGTTATTAATAGTCCCTTGAATAAAATGTTTTCTAGCTCTTTATACAAATCATTTATGTTTATATCTTTATTCTTTTTAATTCTATACAGCATGCTTATACATGTTGCACTAAATATTTCGGCTGAAATAGTTTCGGGATCCGAATTTATAATTTCGCCTCTTTCTATTCCTTCCTTTATAATTTGTTCTATTATTTCTAAATACTTAAATACATATTGCTGACATTGTACGTTTCTTGAATCATGTCCCCACATTTGACTTAAAATTATAGTTATGAAATCTTCGTATTTGTACATAATTTTAAGTTGAATTAAGAGTATTGATTTTAATTTATCTATTGAATTATCTTTTTGTGATATTTTTATTGTAATGCTATTTTGAAGTAATTTCATTCCTTCGTCTACTAGAAAATTAAATATTTCTTCTTTGCTTGAAAAGTGATAGTATAATGTTCCTTTTGCTACTCCAACAACAGATGTTATTTCTTCTACACTTGTCGCGTCGTAACCCTTTTCAGCAAAGAGCTTCATAGAAGTTTCAAATATTTTTCTCTTGGTTCTGTTCATATAATTCTCCTATTTTATATTTCATCGTAATTATACATTTAGCGACAAAAAAGTTCAACAAAAATATGAATACATTTAAAAAAATATGTGATTAATTAAATTTATTAACTCAAAAAGATATATATAATTAAAAAGTCAAAAGTTAAAAAGCAAAAAAGAGATATATATAATTTTCGAACCTTACTGGTCGCATGTGTTATCAAACCAATAAATATATTTCAGCAAAATGATTTAAATCACTTTACGATTTATTTATACACGCTCCCAAACTGCGCGGTTCTTAATTATACATATCTCTTTTTTTCTCATTTAAATTTAATGTATGTAAAATTTCTTAAATATTTCTTTTTGAGTTAATAAATATTAATTACATACCCATTATAGAGTATCCACTATCAACATAAACTATTTGTCCTGTTATTGCAGATGACATATCGCTCATTAAAAATGTAACTGCATTTCCAACTTCTTCGGCTGTTACATTTCTTCTTAGTGGAGATTTTTCAGCCATTATATCTTGTATTGTGCTAAAGTCTTTTATTCCTCTTGCAGATAATGTTTTTATTGGTCCAGCAGATACACCGTTTATACGTATTCCAATAGGTCCTAAATCATTTGCTAAGTAAATAATACTTGTTTCAAGAGCTGCCTTAGCAACACCCATTACATTGTATCCTGGTAAAACTTTTGTTGAACCATGGTATGTTAATGCAACAATGCTTGATCCTTCATCAATTAGTCCAACATTTTTCGCAATTCTTGCCATTGCAACTAATGAGTATGCAGAGCAATCATTTGCATGAGCATATCCGCTTCTGCTTGTATTAATAAAATCATCTTTTAAATCATCTGTATTCGCGTGAGCTATACTATGAAGTATTCCATCAATTTTACCGCATTCGTTTTTAATTTGAGTAAATACTTTCTCTATTGTGGCATCTTCAGAAACATCAAGTTCATATGCTTTTGCTCCTTCAAATTCAGAAATTAATTCTTCAATTTTTTCTCTGTTTTCTTCTCCCATAAATGTAAATACAAGTTTAGCTCCTTGTTTGTATGCAGAAACTGCAGCTCCATATGCTATACTCCACTTGTTTCTAATTCCTGTAATTAATACTGTTTTGTCTTTTAAAATCATTTTATTTCCTCCTTTATAAAATATCATTAGATTTATTTTAAATTTCCTATTGCTCTAAATTTGTTATATCTTTCTTTAAGTAGTGTTTTAGTGCTAGTTTTACTTAAGTCTTTTAATGCATCTATAATATACTTCTTTATACTATTTGCAACCTTGCTTACATCATTCTGTGCTCCACCATCAGGCTCTTTTATTATTTTATCAATAATATTCATATCTTTTAAATCGTGAGCTGTTATTCTCATTTTTTCGGCTGCTTCAGGTGCCTTTGATGCATCTTTGTATAGTATACTAGCAAATCCTTCTGGAGATAATATAGAATAAACTGCATTTTCAAGCATTACTATTCTATCTCCTACTCCAAGTGCAAGAGCTCCACCGCTTGATCCTTCGCCTATTACAATACATATAATGGGTACTTCTAATCTAGACATTTCAAGTAGATTTTTAGCAATTGCCTCTCCTTGTCCTCTTTCTTCAGCACCAATGCCTGGATATGCTCCTGGAGTATCTATGAAAGTAATAATTGGCCTACTAAATTTTTCGGCTTGTTTCATAAGCCTTAAAGCTTTACGATATCCATCAGGATTTGTCATGCCAAAATTTCTTTCTAAATTTTCAGTAGTTGTTTTTCCTTTTTGTTGTCCTATTACTGTAACTGATGTTTTATTTATACTGGCTATACCAGCAACTATAGATTTATCATCGCTAAAACATCTATCTCCATGTAGCTCTATAAAGTCATCAAATATTAAATTTATATAATCTAAAGACTTTGGTCGTTCTGCTTTTCTAGCAAGCTGAACTTTGTCCATTGCAGATATATTAGACATACATATTTCTCCTTTTCTTACGCAGCCCGGGGTGAGCATGTGAAACAATATATATTTAGATTTTGTGTACTGGATTATTTAATGTTGCTATTGATGAAGCTTAAGAATTTTGTATAGCGTATCTTTCATGTCTTTACGCTCTACTATTTTATCTATAAAGCCATGCTCTAATAAAAACTCTGAACGTTGAAATCCTTCAGGTAATTTTTGTCTTATAGTTTGCTCTATAACTCTTGGTCCTGCAAAACCAATTAAACAATCTGGCTCTGCTAAAATAATATCACCTAGCATTGCAAAACTTGCAGTTACTCCTCCGGTAGTTGGATCTGTAAGAACACTTATGTATAATTGTCTAGCTTCATCCAATTTTGCAAGTGCGGCTGATGTTTTAGCCATTTGCATTAACGAAATAATTCCCTCTTGCATTCTAGCACCACCAGATACACAAAACATTACAAGTGGTAATTTCTTTTTTGCAGCATCTTCAATTGCTCTTGTTATTTTTTCGCCAACAACGCAACCCATACTTCCCATTAAGAAGTTTCCATCCATTACTGCTATAACTACATCTATTCCATTAATCTTACCAAAACCTGTTCTTACAGCTTCGTTTATACCAGTTTTTTGTTTTAACAAATCAAGTTTTTTTGTATATCCCTCAAAAAGAAGCGGATCATATGTTGTTAGGTCTGTGTTTGTTTCTATAAATGTTCCTTTATCTATAACTTGTTCCAATCTTCTTCTCGAAGACAACCTAAAGTGTTTACCACAATTTGGGCATACACTTAGGTTTTTGTGAACATCTTCCATATAAAGAATTTCTTTACAGCTCTCACATTTAATCCATTTACCTAACAATAAATCTTCCGCTTCTGTATTTTTTTTTGAAGGTTCATCATTATTTAATTTCTTAATTTTATCTATAACCATTTTTTGTATCCTTCCTAAAATTTATAGAAATACAATTTATTTATCTTTCGATATCATCCTTTTTGGTTTTATGCTCATCTTTTATATCTATTCCGTATTCTTTAGAAGCATATTCAATCATTGTACTTAATTCTTCTGATGTCGGATTTTTAGATTGTATAAAATTTTGCATTGCTTGTGTTAAGTTTTCTTTGCTTACTTTTTTGTTTTGATTTTCTTGCTGTTCATTTGATATAGGTACCGACACATCAATACCTCTTAACTTAAGTCTTCTTATTTTTGTTTTAACTTGATCAACTTTAAGCCCAACTTCTGCAGCTATTTGTTTTAGGCTTTTTCTATCTTTTCTAAGCTTAATAATAGCCTTGTCTATGTCATGAATTATAAATTCTTTTTCTATCTTTTTTACTCTTACTGTGATACCATGTCTTTTTAGTTTTCTATATACTCTATATAAGATATGTCGATCAATATTAAGTAGATCTGATATTTCTTCGTACGATTTACCTTCGCTACCATACTTAATGAATAATCCCTCTGTTTTAGTAGGAACATACTCTTTTGGTACATAATTCTTTTTACTTTCATTTGGTATAAAAACTGGTGCGTTTGGAAATCTGATACCAATATCTTCAAATTTTTTTCTAGAAGCATTTATATCTACAGTTCTTTTATTTAGTTCTGTAGATACATCTTCTACTGATAAACCAGAAGATAGTAAATTAAATACTTTTAAATCAAATTCATTTATTTTGGCAATTTCCATACCAGAAACAAGTGTAGCACCAAGCTTTTTGAATTTAACAATTCTATCTAGAAGTACTTCTCGTCCAAGTGATTTTGCTAAATCATCAAATGATACACCTTTTCTATAATTATTTAATACAAATAAATCTACTTCATCTAACATCCCTATTCACCTCAATAATTAATGCGATAATTATATCATATTTTGTACATAAATTCAATTTATAGGGGTTTTGTTTTATACATCAAATTCTTTTTTAATGAATGAAGTATCGTAATTTCCTGTATTAAAATTTTCGTTGTTTAAAATTTTATATAAGAAATCTGTATTAGTATTAATTCCTTCAACTACAAATTCACCAACAGCGCTCTTCATTTTTGCAATAGCTTCTGCTCTATCTTTGCCATATACTATTAATTTTGCAATTAATGAATCGTATGTTTGTGGAACTTTATATCCGGCATAAATAGCCGTATCAACTCTTATTCCGTTTCCGCCTGGTATATGTAATCCTGTTATTAATCCTGGGCATGGCATAAAATTCTTTTCTGGATTTTCTGCGTTTATTCTACATTCTATTGCATGACCTGAGAAGCGGATATCACTCTGTTTAATTGAAAGTTGTTCGCCAGATGCAATTCTAAGTTGCTCTTTTATAATATCAACTCCAGAAACAAATTCTGTTACAGGGTGTTCTACTTGAACTCTAGTATTCATTTCCATAAAATAAAAGTTTAAGTTTTTGTCTACCAAATATTCAATAGTACCTGCACTATAATATCCAATGTGTTTTATTGCTTTTGTAGTGACATCAAACATTTTTGATCTAACTTCATCATTTAGTATCATTGAAGGAGATTCTTCTAATACTTTTTGATTACGTCTTTGAACAGAACAATCTCTTTCTCCAAGATGTACAACATTTCCATGCTCGTCTGCTAATATTTGAACTTCTATGTGTCTTGGATTTTCTACATACTTTTCAATATAAATATCATCGTTGTTGAAAGATATTTTTGCTTCTTGCTTTACTATTTCGTATGCACTTATAAGCTCTTCCTCAGAATAAGCAATTCGAATTCCTTTTCCTCCGCCACCATTTGAAGCTTTAATTATAACTGGGTATTTTATTTCTTTGCTAATTTTTTTAGCTTCTTCAATACTAGATACAATTCCGTCTGAACCAGGTACAACTGGAACTCCTGCATTCTTCATAGTTTCTTTTGCTTTAGATTTATTTCCCATTAAATCAATCATTTGACTTGTTGGACCAATAAACTTAATGCCTATTTCATTACACATTTTAGCAAAAGAGCTACTTTCAGATAAAAATCCATAACCCGGGTGAATTCCATCGCATCCTGTTTGACATGCAGCTTCTATTAAATTCTTTACATTTAAATAGCTAACTGCTGATTTGGCTGGACCAATACATACAGACTCATCAGCCATTTTTCTATGAAGTGAATCTTTATCTGCTTCAGAATAAACAGCAACAGTTCTAATTCCCATCTCTCTGCATGCTCTTATTATTCTAACAGCAATTTCACCTCGGTTAGCTATTAATACTTTCTTTAACATCTTAATTCTCCTCTCGAATTATGATTTGTTATCTACTAACGCAAAAGTAAACTCACCTTTTGCTGCAATTGTTCCATCAACTGTAGCAGTAGCTTCGCCTACTCCAATAGGACCTTTTTGTTTTATTATTTTTACTTCAAGTTTAAGAACGTCACCTGGAACTACAGGTTTTTTAAATTTCATTCCATCAATACCAGCAAACAAGGCGTTTTTTCCTTTATTTTCTTTCTTTGATAGAATAGCAACAGCACCAGTTTGTGCTAATGCTTCTGTAATAAGAACCCCTGGCATAATTGGGTTGCCTGGAAAATGCCCTTGAAAATACCATTCATTAACACACACGTTTTTGTATGCTGTGCAGCTTTCTCCCGGTACATAGTCCTCCACT
Organism: uncultured Clostridium sp.; assembly: GCA_947165355.1. GTDB lineage: Bacteria > Bacillota > Clostridia > TANB77 > CAG-508 > CAG-492. The sequence goes on along the minus strand of CAMUZZ010000004.1, from coordinate 35,009 downwards.
CTATCAATCATTAGAAATGGGGCTCTTTGCGGAATAATTTCCATAATTTGATTTACATCTAACATAGTATAATCTCCTTTATTTTATTTTTATTAACGCTTGTCCGTATTCAACCATTTCGTCATCTTTGCAGCATATTTCAACTACTTCACCATCAAATTCAGATTCAACTTCATTCATTAGTTTCATAGCTTCTACTATACAAATTACATCACCTTTTTTTACTTTGTCTCCTACTTTTACAAAAGCTTCAGCCTTTGGTGATGGCTTACTGTAAAAAGTACCAACCATTGGTGATTTAACAATATTGTATGTTTCTTCCTCTTTACTAGAAGCTGAAATATCTTCTTTTTTAAGCTCTGGAACAGCTGCCTGAACTTGTGCCATATACCCCATTGGTGGAGGTGGCATCATTGGTCCACATTTACGTTCTCCATGCTTTTTCATTTCAATTTTAGTTCCATCTGGAAATGTTATATTAAGCTCTTCTAATTTAGATTCTTCCATATCTTTTATTATAGTTTTTAGCTCCTTATATTCCATATTTTTCATCCTTTCAAAATATTAGTCTTCATATTTTTTAATTATGATTGTACTATTGTGTCCACCAAAACCAAGTGAATTCGACATAGCATATTTTATTTCTTTGTTTCTTCCTTCGTTTGGAACAATGTCTAAATCGCACTCTTCGTCAGGTACTTTGTAGTTTATTGTAGGTGGTACATAACTATCTTGTATAGCTTTTACACAGGCAATTGCTTCAACAGCTCCTGCTGCACCTAGCATATGTCCAGTGTTACTTTTTGTTGAGCTAACCATTACCTTTTTTGCAGAATCACCTCAAGCTGTTTTGATTGCAGCTGTTTCGAATGAATCGTTAAGATGAGTTGAAGTACCATGAGCATTAATGTAGTCTATATCTTCTGGTTTGATTCCAGCATCTTTTATTGCATCAACCATAGCTCTTGCTCCACCTTCTCCACCTGGTGCAGGTGATGTTATGTGGTATGCATCGCTACTTGCCCCGTAACCAACCACTTCTGCATATATTTTGGCGCCTCTTGCTTTTGCATGCTCAAGTTCTTCAAGCATAAGTAGTCCGGCACCTTCACCCATTACAAATCCGCTTCTTTCTTTATCAAATGGAATGCTAGCTCTTGTTTTATCGGTAGCTTGACTTAATGCCTTGATATTTGTAAATCCTGCAACAGACAAATCATTTATAGAAGCTTCAGATCCACCAACCAAAGCTGCATCTTGATATCCATGTTTTACTAATCTGTATCCTTCTCCTATACAATGCGTACCTGTAGCACATGCTGTAGCTAAAGCGATTGACTCTCCTCTTAAACCGTATTCTATTGAAATATTACCAGCTGCCATATTTAGTATAGACATTGGTATAAACATTGGTGATATTCTATCTTGACCCTTTTCAACTAATACCTTGGTTTGCTCTTCAATTGTAGTTAAACCTCCAATACCGGCACCAACTATAATTGCTACTCTGTTCATATCTGTGTTTGATTCGTTTATTCCAGAATCTTCCATAACTTCTTTTGCAGCAACCATAGCAAGTTGAGAATATCTATCTAATCTTCTTGCAGCTCTTTTATCCATATAATCTTCAATGTTTAAGTTCTTAACTTCTGCTGCTAACTTAACTTTAAAATTTGTTGTGTCGAATGTGGTAATATTATCTATTCCGCATTTTCCACCTTTAATTCCATTCCAAAATTCTTCTACGTTATTTCCAATAGGTGTAACTGCACCCATTCCTGTAATTACTACTCTCTTTTCCAATTTTTTGTCCTTTCCAATATGTATACTTTTATTTATGTAGACTTTAATTTTTTTTGCTCCGTCCCCAAAATTGAAGTTTACATTAATAATCCGCCATCTATATTTATTACTTGACCTGTTACATATGAGCTATCATCTGTTGCTAAGAATCTAACAACTTTTGCTACTTCTCTAGGGTCTCCCATTCTTTGTAATGGTATTTGTGATCCAATTGCTTCTCTTTGTGTATCGTTAAGTACTGCAGTCATTGGTGTTTCGATGAATCCAGGTGCTATTGCATTGGCACGAATATTTCTACTTGCTAGCTCTTTTGCAATACTCTTTGTAAATCCTATAACACCAGCTTTTGATGCTGAATAGTTTGTTTGTCCAGCATTTCCCATTTCTCCAACTACTGAAGCTACGTTAACAATTCTTCCATCTCTTTGTTTTACCATGTATGGTATTATATTTCTTGTCATATTAAATGTACCAATTAAATTGACCCCAACTACACTTGTAAAATCTTCTTTTTTCATTCTTAGTAATAATCCATCTCTTGTAATTCCGGCATTATTAACTAATACATCTATTCTTCCAAATTCCTCTATTATTTTTTTAGCAACTTCTTCGCATTCTTCGAATACCGAAACGTCTCCTCTTACTGTAAGACATTTTACTCCGTTTGCTTCAACTTCTTTTTTAGCTGCAGCAGCTTCCTCAATGTCGTTATCGTTTCTGTAATTTAGTACTATGTTATGTCCATTTCTAGCAAGTTCAAGGGCTATTTGTAATCCTATACCTCTTGTTCCTCCTGTTATTAAAGCTACTTTTGTTTCTTCCATAATTTAATATCCTAACCTTTCTTTTTATATTCGTATCTTTGTAATCGATATATACTTTTACAAAACATAATTTAGTCTTTTAATTCAGCAATTATTTTTTCAAAGTCTTCAACTGTGTTTGTATTATATATGGCAACATCTTTATTTGTTTTCTTAACAAATCCTGATAGTACTTTGCCTGGTCCAATTTCTATTATTGTATCTACACCATCAGCAATCATGTTTTCTATTATTGATTTAAATTGAACAGGATTAATTACGTGGTTTGCTAAAATTCTTTTAATGTCATCTTCGTTAGTATATGCTTTTGCATCAATATTTTTAAGTACTGTTTTTTCCGAAATTTTATTTATTTTTACATCTTGTAATGCTTCATATAATTTATTTGACGCTTCTTGTAGTTTTATAGTATGGAATGGTCCACTAGTTTTAAGCTCTATAGCTCTTTTAGCTCCAGCTTCTTTTAATAATTCCATAGCCTCTGCTACAGCTTCTTTTTCTCCTGATATTGCAACTTGACCTTGGCAGTTGTAATTTGCTGGTACAACAAAACCTTTAGTTGCCTTTTTACAGGTATCTTCAATTGTTTTATCGTCTAGTCCAATTATTGCTGCCATACTCCAATTACCCTCAGGTAAGTTTTCTTGCATATAAGTTCCTCTTTTTTGAACTACTTTTAGTCCATCTTCAAAACCTATTATATTGCTATATATTAATGCTGAATATTCGCCTAAACTTAATCCTGCAGAAATATTAGCTTCAATTCCATTTTGTTTTAATAGGTCTGCAATCGCTAAACTCATTACTAATATTGCTATTTGTGTATTTTTGGTTTTACAAAGCTCTTCTTCTGTACCTTCAAAAGTCATTTTTGCTATATCAAAACCAAGTACATCACTTGCTTTGTTGTATATATCCTTTACACAGTTGTATTTATCGTAATAGTCTTTACACATTCCAACAAACTGTGCTCCTTGTCCTGGAAATAAAAATCCTATTTTCATTTTGTTATTCTCCTTTTAGCTAATATAATTGAAAAAACAATATATTTTATTTCTCAACTAAGACCATATAATTATATATTTTTTTTCATTAATTGTCATTAGGATAGGTGGTCAGTTTTTATAATTCTCTCCAATGCATATCCTTTTCTTCGGTTACAGCCTTATTTAAAGCTTGAGCTTGAACGCATGTTATTGCAATAGTATCAAATACACGCTCTGCACTACATGCTCTAGATAAATCTGTTATTGCCTTGTTTAAACCTTGGCAAACTGGTCCATATAGTTTAGCATTTGAAAATCTTTCGAATATTTTGTAACAAATATTACCTGTATTAATATCTGGGAATATTAGTACATTTGCTTCTCCTTTTAGTGGACTGTCAGGTGCCTTTGATTTTGCAACTTGTGGCATAATTGCAGCATCCATTTGAAGCTCACCATCTGATATAAGTTTTGGCTCTAACTTACGAAGTCTTTCTGCTGCTTTTGCAACCTTTTCAGTACTTCTAGAACTTGCACTTCCATGAGTAGAAAAAGATAAAAATGCTACTTTAGGCTCTTTTTTTGTAAAGAATCTGTAGCTGTTAGCTGTTGTTTTACCAATTTCTGCTAGTGCTAAATAACCAGGCTCTGCATTTAAAGCACAGTCTGAAATTAGAAATAATCCATCTTTGTTTCCAAAATCTTCATTTTGATGCTCTATAAATGTTACGGTTGACAATATTCTTGTGCCAACAGTTCTAAATAGTTTCATTGTTGGTTGCAAAACATCTTTCGTAGAATGTGTTGCGCCAGCAATATAACCATCTGCATCATCATGTTTAACCATCATCATACCAAAAATAAGTGGATCAAGAACCTTTTGTTTAGCTTCTTCTCTAGATGTAATGCTGTTTTTGTATGTATCGAAGTATGAATCTATATATTCATTTAATTTTTCACTTTCGTTTGGATTTATTATTTTTATTTTGCCCAAATCTATATTCTCTGAATTTGCAGCTTTTTTAATTTCGTTTTCATCGCCAACAAGAATAATGTTTGCAGTACCTTCATTAACCGATCTAACTGCTGCATTTAAAATTCTTGCATCAGTTGCCTCAGGAAGTACTATTGTTTTTCTATCTTGTTTTGCTTGCTTGATGATATTTTCAATAAAGCTCATTTGTTTATTTTCCTTTCTGTAAGTCAGGTATTTTGACTTATTTTCACACATCCTACTTTATATCATAAATAAATTAAAATTCCAACTAAATACCGGTTATTTTTTTATATTTTTAAATTTTTTTGCTGCAGTTGAACATAATTAAAAAATAATCTCTATGGCGTCAACTTTTTATGGTAATGTGTCTTGAATATCTTGTAAAGAAGTATAAATTTTTACAAGATTACTTCATACATAATATACTTTACTATAGAAACTGACTAAAAAATGCATAAGAAAAAGCCCCTGCTTTCACAGGGGCTTTTCGGATAATCATCTTGTAAGGACCATCGGAGATACACGAAGCATCTCAAATGTTCTTCCCTCAGGATCAATCAAGACATGCTTGCCAAACCGATACCCTTTGGGGGTATACAGTTTTTCTTCAGGTTCACCCATGTATCCGATACACGGAAGTGGGCAGTTTCCTTCAGAAACGACACAGAAATTTCGGCCTTTGTTTGCCTTCTTTAAATCTTCGATTGCCTTTTGGATAGCGTTCATTTTGATTATCCTCCTTTCTCTCTTTATTTGCTAGAACAGCTTGTGGAACGTTTCCACAAAAGGGATAAGGATTATGTCTGACTTGAACGTCATGTATATATTTTAGTATAATTAACATAAAATGTCAAGTGTTCTATATGCTAGCTGTATATTTAATAGCTAGTCATAAGCTATTTTATTAAGTTTTCGTATTTTGGTTCGAATATATTAAAAAATTCAGCTATTATATCTTCCCTAGAGTATGTTTCTTTGTATTCTTTCTTAAGTGATGTTGCAATCTCTTCTATTTCACTTGAAAATTCAGTTTGATTTATATTCATTCCTAAACCAACAACAATACTTTTAACGTCTTCACCTTTAACTGATGATTCAGTTAGTATTCCGGCAATTTTCTTAGAATTGCATATTATATCATTTGGATATTTAATTTGAAGCTCGATATCATATAGTTTTTTAATTGTTTCTATCATAGACTCGGCTATTATAATTGTAATATCTTTAATTTTGTTTGCATTGCAGTTTGGAAATAGAATGAAAGATCCGCAAATATTTTCATAGCCATTATCGTACCAAACTCTACCATGCGTTCCTTTGCCGTTGGTTTGTTTATCTGTAACAATATATGATCCATTACAATAATTATTTACATTTTCTTTAACTATATCCTGTGTTGAATTAATTTCTTCATAGTAATAAATTGTTCTTCCTAGGTATTTTGTAGTTAGTTTATTTTTTATTTCTTCTAAATTTAATTTCATAATTCATTCCTCAATTAATATTTTCTTTCGAAAAATGTTATCAGTATTTGCTTTATTTGTCAAATTGCTTGCCTCTCCTTAATTACTTAACATAATTTAAAAATAACCTCTATGGTGTCAACTCTTTATGTTGTCTTATAATAAGATTGGTTGAACTTGTTTTAATTCGAGAGCTTGCTCAATTGTTGTTATTATATATTTTTCATCAAAAACTAATGACCTAGGTTTTGTTATTGGGTTATCTTGTTTAAATGGAACAAAGTAATAATTATTTCTGTTTAATAATTTGCCTATATTCTCTGCTGATCCAGCTAATCCATCATTTGTTGAAACTGCTATTACCACCGGATTTCCATTTCTTAGATGTGATTTTGTGGCCATTGTTGCAGGTGTGTCTGTAATTCCATTTGCAAGTTTTGCTATTGTATTGCCTGAACATGGTGCTATAACAAGAATATCTGTCATCTTTTTTGGTCCTATTGGCTCTGCTTCCTGAATTGTTTTGATTATGCTCTTCCCTGTAATTTTTTCAATTTCATTTGTAAAATCTTTGCTATCACCAAATTTTGTATCTAAATTATAACTGTTGAAAGACATAATAGGAATTACATCTGCTTCACTTTTTACTAATTCTTTTATTTGTTTAATTACTTTTGAAAAAGTACAAAAAGAACCTGTTATAACAAAACCTATCTTCTTCCCCTTTAAATCCATAAATATCATCCTTTCTGTATTATAATATGATATTATGTTGATTTTTGTTATGGATTTATATAAAAGAAAAAGAGGTACGAATTCGTACCTCTTATCTGCCTTTGCCGTCAATTATTCTTTCTAATAATTTTGTACTCTTCATGAGCACATCCCTTTCCAGCCTTTCTTCTTGTAATACGATGGCCAGAAATAGAAAATCCTTCGGGTTGTCTCAGCTCTTGCGGATTTTTATTATAGCAGATAATTATAGGTGTAGCACCTTCAATTCCTACCATAATGTTTACTCCATGGTTTTTCTCCCGGAGCAAATCCACCACCTTGTCAACCCCAACATTGTAAAACATTGGCAAAACCTCCTTCTAGTCGAATAAGCCTCTTTTTTTCTGATTGGATTCTTTTCGCGTAAAGGATATATAAAAAACACCTTAAATATGATAACATATTTTACATAATATTGCAATATTCTCACAAAAAAAGAACACAATATAAAAAATGTGCTCTTTTTATTTATTTTACTTCATTAAAATTTTAACTTCTACTTTCCCTTCTAGCAATCTTTTGAATTCAATTGCATCTTGAGTTGTTCCAACTATAGTTTGATAGTGCGTTGGAACAGCATATTCTGCTGGTGCTATGGATTCAATAAGTTTTGCCGCTTCTTTAGCATTCATTGTATATGTACCACCTACTGGAACTAATGCTATATCACATTTTACATTTAGAGCCTCTTCTGTTATGTCTGTGTCTCCTGCAACGTATATTATATTTTTATCTATTTCTAATATATAGCTAACCCAGTCGTAAGCCCTTTTATGGAATTCTTTATTGATGTTGTATGCAGGAATAGTTTTAAATATAATTCCAGCATAATTGTACTCATTATTTGGTAATACTTTTAAAATGCTATCTTTTACAAAACCACATTCAAGTGCTTTTTCATTTAAATCTTTTGTTATTACTATTTGGGTATCTATCTTTTTTATTTTTGCTATGTCTTCTGGTGAAAAATGATCAAAGTGAGAATGTGTTATATATATAACATCAGCATCATTTTTGTATGCCTCACCTATTTTAAATGGATCAAAATATATAATCTTTCCTTCATCTGTAGTTATTCTTATTGCATTTTGTGCTATTAATTCTATATTCATATGTAACCTCCACAACTTTATTATAAAGCATATCTATATCCTACTTCTTTGTACTTTTTTCCGCCTCTTTCAATTTTATTTTCACCATACAATATGCCACCCATTTTCTCATAAAATTTTCTTGATTTATAGTTTTCTTTTAAACACCAAATAATCATGCTCTTGTTTCCATTTTTTATTTGCTTGTCTACTACATATTTGAATAAGGCTGTTCCAATACCATTCCCTTTTAACTCTGGTTTTACATATAGTGCTGATAGCTCACAGTCTATATCTTCGCATTGTTTAGAAAACAAGTTTTCAGTTGTATATCTACAAAATCCAACTACCTTGTTATCTATTTCAGCAACAATAAATCCATTTTTGTCGTAATCAGTTAGTCTTTTATTGTATTTTTCTTCGACTGATAAGCTGTCTAAAAATTCATCATCTATTATTCCTCTGTATGCAGTTTTCCAACCTTCTACCACAATAGAAGAAACATCCCATAAATCTTCTTTTTTTACGTTTCTTATTACGATATTTGACATATTATCATCTCCTATTTTTTACTTATTTTATACCATACTTCTTGGCTATATCGTTATATACTTTTTTTAAATATTTTCTTTTTAATGCAGCATTTAATCCTTCGTCTGCCACCTTTTGTAGAGCTGTATTCATAAACTCAACAGATCCTGGATGCTTTGCAACTGGAGCCTTGCTCTCTACGTTAATCCAGTATTTTATAGGCTCTTTTTGATTCCATTTCTTTCCATTGTATACTTTTCCAGCAGATAGCTTATCACATAACGCCTCTACCATATACTTGTATGGTAAAAATACCCCTACTCGCTCTGTTTTAGAAATATCTTCCCAATATTCAAAGTGATGCTTGTTTCTTCCCTTATGATGTAACCATGCTCTAGAATATCCAATGTTGTCTCTACAAGCATGTAATGGGCTTCTTGTTCCGTTGTAATATTTTACACTTTCGCAAAATTCAACTGGTGAAAACTTAGATAAATCATGTATTAATCCTCTCCATGGAATTCCAGCTTTAACAGCATAAATAAAAACATACCATCTATGCTTTGTAACTAATTTAACATGTTTAAATATTCTAACCATTAAATTCATATAAGGCATCCCCCTTCTTTGGTGAATTTTATCATAAAATAAGTTTTTTGTGAACCAAAAAAAAGAAAGACTGGTAGTCTTTCTTTTCATATTAATAATTCTCTGCCTTTATTTCAAAGAATGATTTTGGATGATTACATACTGGGCATACTTCTGGAGCAGATTTACCAATGCAGATATGTCCACAATTTCTACATTTCCATATTCTATCTCCATCTTTGCTGAACACTAAGTCTCCATCTATATTTGCTAATAAAGCTTTATATCTTTCTTCATGCTCTTCTTCTATTTTTCCAACTGCTTCAAATAAATAAGCAATTCTATCAAATCCTTCTTCTTTTGCAACTTTAGCAAATTCTGGGTACATGTTTGTCCATTCAAAATTCTCTCCACTTGCAGCTTCTTTTAAATTTTCTACTGTTGATGGCATGTCTCCACCTTTTAATAATTTATACCAAATTTTTGCATGCTCTTTTTCATTGTCTGCTGTTTCTTGGAATATTGCAGCAATTTGCTCATATCCATCCTTTTTTGCCTTACTTGCAAAGTAAGTATATTTATTTCTTGCTTGTGATTCCCCTGCAAAAGCAGCCATTAAATTAGCTTCTGTTCTTGATCCTTTTAATTCCATACAAATACCTCCATTATTTTTTATCGTCACAGTCATTATATAAAATATTATTTCCGATTTCAACTATTTTATATCATTCATATCAAAAAAGCCATTTACAAATTTATTGTTAACCATAAATTTTGCAGCCTTAACCGCTCCATCGGCAAATACACTTCTTGAATAAGCTGTGTGTTTTATTTCAAAACTTTCATTTTCGCTGAAGAATATTACAGAATGCTCTCCAACTATATTTCCACCTCTTATTGAGCTAATTCCAATTTCGTTTTTAGATCTTTTCTCATGCTTGCTATGTCTATCAAATTCGTACGACATTGAATTATCCAATGCTTTATTTATAGAATCAGCAAGTAACATTGCAGTACCGCTTGGGCTATCTATTTTTCTGTTGTGATGAGTTTCGATAATTTCAATATCATTTTCCTTCAATACTTGTGCTAAATTAGCAACTATTCTACACATTAAGTTTATATCAAAAGACATATTTGCAGATTTAAAAACTGGAATTTGTTTTGCAGTTTCTTTAATAACCGCTTCATGTTCTGCTGATAAACCAGTTGTTGCTATTACAATTGGAATATGCTGTTTTTTTGCATACTCAAGCGCATTCATTGTAGCAGCTGGTACTGAAAAGTCTATAATAACATTTGGTAGCTCTTTTATATCATCATAATTTGTATATACTGGAAACTGATACTCTTCTATTTTTTCTTTATCAACTCCACCTAGTAAAACGCAATCGTTGTCTGCATTTACAATTTTTGCAACCTCTTGTCCCATTTTACCATTACAACCATTAATTAATACTTTAATCATTTTTTTCTCCTTTACGTAGAGAGACAAGTAGTTCTTGCCCCCTCCTTAATAGTATTTTTCTGCATCAACTAAGTAATTTTATTTTTTACGTAAACTTAATTTTTTTGCTCCGTCCCCAAAATTAAAGCTTTTCTTAGCTCTTCTTTCTTTCCTTCGCTCATTTCAATAAGAGGTAGTCTTGGAATTCCATAATCATAACCCTTCATATTTAGAGCTGCCTTAACAGGAATTGGATTTACTTCTGAAAAAAGATTTTCAACTAGATTAATACATTTTAGCTGCTTTCTTGTTGCTTCTACAGTGTTTCCATTTAAATAATCAAATACCATCTCATGTGTATATTTTGGCTCAATATTTGATAATACCGATATAACTCCTATTCCACCTACAGAAAGAATTGGCACAATTTGATCATCATTTCCAGAGTATATATTTAAGTTATCACCGCATAAAGCTGCAATTTTTGCAACTTGAGATAAGTTTCCACTTGCTTCTTTTATAGCAACAATATTATCAATTTTTGATAGCTCTAAACATGTTTCTGGAGCTATGTTAACACCTGTTCTGCTTGGAACACTATACATTATAATTGGTAATGATGTGCTGCTCGCTATAGCTTTGTAGTGCTCTATTAAACCTTTTTGTGTTGTTTTATTGTAGTATGGTGTAACAACTAAAGCTCCATCAACACCAATAGATTCAACATATTTTGTCATCTCAATTGCTGCTCTTGTGTTATTAGAGCCTGTTCCTGCAATAACAGGTATTCTTTTGTTTACTGTTTCTACCGTAAATTTTATAACTTCTTTACGCTCTTCTTCTGTCATTGTTGCAGCCTCACCTGTTGTTCCGCAAACAATAATTGCATCTACTCCCTCTTTTATTTGGTCTTCTAGCAATTTTCCAAAAGCGTCATAATTAATTCCGTCTTCTGTAAACGGTGTTGCAATTGCGGTTCCGCATCCTTTAAAAATCACTTTTTTCATATAAATCCCATCCTTTCAGCTATTAATTATTATGACTATATATTAATAATATGAATAATGCAAGAAAAAAATCTATTAATTTTACATTGTAGCGATTACAACTTTCCGGCCCCAATAGCTAATATATACCATTTTGCAGTCACGCGCAGCGATCAAACGAAGTGCGCATGAGCAATCTTTAGATTGCTCCAGCAAGTGACGGAAAAATGATATATATTAGCTATTGGGGCGTAAATTATATTGCAGTATAATATATATTAGCTATTTTGGACGTTAGTTTAGAGCAAGTTCATTAGTATATTAAGTTTAAATTGCTATGATTTTTTTTAGAATTTGCACTGCATTGCTTGCAGCACCTTTTCTTGTATTATCTGCTACAACCCACATATTAATTCCGTTTTTTACACTGTAATCTCTTCTTATTCTACCTACAAAAACTTCATCATGATTATTAGCATTTATGTTCATTGGATAAATGTTATTACTTATATCGTCCATAACAATAATGCCAGGAGAATTTTTAAGAAGATTTACTATATCCTCAATATTAAATTCTTTTTCTAGCTCTATGTTAATTGATTCGCTGTGTGAGTTAAATACTGGAACTCTAACTGTAGTTGCAGTAATTGGTAAATTAGGTTTGTTCAGTATTTTTCGTGTTTCATTTATCATCTTGTGCTCTTCTTTTGTGTATCCATCACCTGTAAAATCATCAATTTGAGGAATACAATTATTAAATATTTGATACGGAAATTTTTTTAGTTCGTACTTACTGTTACCCACATAACTTTCTATTCCACCTTCTAAGTCTTGTATTCCTTGAAGTCCAGCTCCAGATACTGCTTGATATGTAGAATACACTATTCGTTTTGTTCTATACTTTTTATCCAAAGGATTAATTGCAACTACTGCTTGAATTGTAGAACAGTTAGGATTTGCTATTATGCCTTTATTCTTCCATACCTCTTCTATGTTCACCTCAGGTACAACAAGCGGAACATCATCATACATTCTGTAAAAGCTACTGTTATCTATAACAGTGCATCCCTTCTTAACTGCTATTGGTATAAAATGCTCAGATACTTTAGACCCTGCAGTAAATATTGCATAGTCAAATTGTTCATCAAATGAATTATCTGTTAGCTCTTGAACTTCATATTCTTTTCCATCAAATACTATTTTGCTTCCTGCAGATTTTTTTGATGAAAAAAATTTGTATTTACTAATTGGTAAATCTTTCTCTTCAAGAACATTTCGAACTATTCTTCCAACAACCCCCGTAGCCCCAACTAATGCTAATTTATATTTCTTTATTGTCTCCATAAAACACCAAACCTTTCCATAACATTCTATATGGAAAGGCTTGTTCATATTCGTATATTTAATTATTATTCAACTTTTTTAAAAACTAAAGATGCCGCTTCTTGAGTAAGCGTTACTTTATCTCCATCAAAAGTATATGGCGTAGTAATTGAGTTTGCTGTTATGTTTTTATCATCATATTTAAATTTGTCGTCTTGTCCCATAAAATCAAATTTACCTGTACCATCTTCGTTAAATACTATGTATACAGAATAACCATATCCTTTTAGTAAGCTTATCATTTCTTCTCCAAAATCGTTATCTTTATCTTTCATTTCAATTAACTCATACTTTCCAGTTATTCCTTCAACGCTTGAGTTACCTTCTGTTTTATTCTCATTTTTGTCTTCATCTTTATTGTTTTCTGTATTTGCTTCATTCTCTGTTTTATCTGCTTTATTTTGGTTAGCTACTGTATTATCTTCTACTGTATTGTTATAAGTATTTATAATACCTTCAACACTATTTTCTATATTATTTGCCAATTTCTTTGCCCTACTAACCAAAATAATTGTAACAGCAACTGCTGCAATAACAAGTACTCCAACTATACTTCCTATAATTATTAATTTTTTATTTTTCATAATAACTTCTCCTTTGTTAAAAACCTATTATTTCGTTATACATGTCTATTGCAAAATTGTCTGTCATACCTGCAATAAAATCGATTATACATTTAGAAAATTCTTTTTCATCCTCAATATTGTATACAATTTTATTTTTTAAATTTGTACCTGTTCTGTCAATATAGTTTGAATACTTGTATATCCAGTCTTTAAAGCTATTTACTGTTTCTGGATAAAATCTTTCCATTCTTAAAATGTTTCCGTTTAAATCATCTATTGAGTATAGGCTTTTAAGCGTATTATATATTCTGTTTATAATTACTCTAAAATATTCATTAGATCCATCTAACCTTGGATGTAGATATATGTTTTTGTAGTTGTATTCTTTTACTCTATTTAATAAGTTTAATTTTTCTTCTGAAAAACAAAGTCCCTTTTCTATACTACTGTTATTGCATATATCAATTATTAAATCGTTAATAATATTAGGATTGTTTAGTGTTTCTTCGCTCTTAATTCCAAGAATACTTTTTAATTCATTTATTTTTTGAGCATCTAGTAACCCTAAATGTAAAGCATCTTCTAAGTCTCTTCCAATGTACGAAATTTTATCTGAAATCTTTACTACGCAACCTTCCCAAGTATATGGATTAAATTGATTTGGATACGTATATTCATCTAAATTAACAAACTCATCTCTTGGTTTTAAGCTGTTTTCATCTATTTCTCCGCAGTGTGATATAATTCCATCTCTAACTGCATATGTTAAACTTAAATTTTTTAAATCTCCGTTAGCATCTTCTAAAAGCTCTATATCATCTACAAAATGAACACCATTTTTTTCATGCCAAAACTTTGTTCCTAAATCTCTTAAAGAAATTTCATTAAGTACAATCTCTCCTTTATGGCCAAATGGACTATGTCCCAAATCGTGTGATATAGAAATTGCCTTTGTTAGCTCTGTGTTTAAACCTAAATATTTAGCTATAGTATTACTGATTGATTCAACGTAATTAACATGCTCTATTCTTGTGCATACATGATCGCTTTTAGGTGAAAAGAATACCTGCGTTTTGTGTTTTAATCTTCTATATGCATTGCAATGAAGTATACGTGTATAGTCTCTGGCAAATTCACTTCTTATATCACCAGATCTTGAATATAGTTCATTTTCTCTTTTAATCATATTATTCCATTTTTCGTTATTTTCGTTTGCAGCTACGCTTTTAAATGCGTCTTTCATACAATCCCTCCTTTGTGCTCTAATTTTCTTTATTTAACTTTCATTAAAAACTCTAATATTTGCTGTGCTAATATATCTTCTTTTCCAGAATAATTATGAGTTGCACCATCAACGTAGTCTATGTCTTTTATATCTTGACGTAATTTGTTGTTAAGTAAAATACTAAGTTCGTCGGCAGATAAACTAATTAATTCGTTTACATTTCCCCATCTCATGAATATAGGAACATTTATGTTGTTTAATTTTGTAAATTCAAAACCATCTGTAGTATACTTTGCAAAATCTATGTTTTTGTTATCTCTGTAATATCTTAAAAATGTTTTACAGCTTGTATATGGCATAAAACTGCTTTTAGTTGTTATAACACTTGTTAATTCGTCATTTCTTTCCTTTTCAAGAGCAATTTCAACAATATCGTTGTCAGCCTCTTTTATTAAATAATTCATAACCTCTGTAACATCAACAAGAGATAATAATACAACAGCTTTTATTTTGTTTAATATATCTGTTTTATTATTTTCAATTAATTTGTTATATGCATAAACTGTTTTAGTGGAACCTAAACTATGGCCTTGTAAATATATTTTTTCATATCCTAACTTAATAGCATGATTAATTGCACCTAAAATATCAAAATATCCATCTTCAACATCTTCAAAAACTGTACCTTGAAGTCTTTTACCATCTGGAAATCTAACAGTATTTATTAAACCAAAACCTCTATTATCGTACGTTAGAACATCTATTCCATTTTCTGTAAGCTTTTTTGCTATGCAATCTTCACGCTTTTTATTGCAACCACTTCCCATTCCATGCGTTGCAATTAGTATTTTCTTTTTTTTATTTTCATTACTTTTATGTAAAAGTCCAAATAATTGAGCTCCATCTTCTGCTTCAAAATATTGTTTTTCAACTACCATAATATTCCCCTTCTTTGCTACGTGCATTAAGTAAAACTTAATAAATCTTGCTTTACAATATTTATATTAAAATTATAATATTTTTTTATTAAAACATTGTAGCATATAACAAATAAATTTGCATTTATTTATACAAAATAAATAAAAAAAGAGCATAAATGCAAAATGAACCTTTCTTACTAAACAAATCTGTTTAATAATATGGGCTCACTTTGTTTATACTTCATTTAATATATTATTGAATTTGAGAGAATGTGCTTGGAATTTTAAAGTAATCACTTGCTGTGTCTGGTCCTTCAATTGAAATATATTGAAGTTTTCCATCATTTTTAGTGAAGTAATATATGTCAATCCAAACATTATCGTTAGCATAGTATCCACGAATTTTTTGTGCTGTATATCCTCCTATAGAGGCTGTTTCTGTAGTTATATTTTTTACTCCTTGATTTTCAAGGTTAGATTTCATTGCATTTGCGTATGTTTCTGCAGAAATACCTTTGCTATCTGTTGCATTTAATGTTACTATGTATACATTTGCGTATGCATATTGGAATACACCTGGTGCATCAACGTCTATAAATTTTTGCCAATTATCTGGAACTGTAACAAATCCACCAGCTTTGTCTAAATTTCCAACTCTTTTTCCTCCAGAAACTTTCTTTTCCTCTGTAGTACTTGATGTAGTAGTATTTGTAGTTGTGTTACTATATATACTGTTAGTTGTATTTGCTAATGTGTTTGTTGCATTAGCTAAAGTATTTGTTGAATTTGCTAAAGTATTTTTTAAATAATCATAACTGTTTGTGTAGTTGTATTGTGTGTTAGAAGCATAACTATTAAGTGAATTTAATAAATCACCGTAGCTATATTCACTTGATGAACTATTTCTGCCACTATATTTTTCGTATTCCCCTATACCTTTTCCAATTAGGAAAAATACACAAAGAACTATTGCTAATATTACTGATATTACAGATATTACAATACCAATTACTGGCATTGCAGGTTTTTCTTTCTTTACTAAAGCTATAATACCAGTTGTAATAGCTGCAATAGCTGCAATAATTGTAATAAATACTGGCACACCAATTATTGCTAAAAATCCTACTATAACTGCTAAAACACCCATTACTAATGAAACTATTGATAAAACTCCTATTTTCTTTTCTTCCATATAAATTCTCCTTTTATTATTATTTTTGTTTCGGAGATAATTAATTATTTTTTACCTCCGAAACTTTTTTTATTTTTTTAACTTTCTATATAAACAAAATTATTTTAAAGTTCAGCTTTTACTGCTGCTTGTGCTGCAGCAAGTCTTGCTATTGGAACACGGAATGGTGAGCAAGATACATAAGTTAGTCCTATGTTATGGCAGAACTCAATTGTTGGAGGATTTCCTCCATGCTCTCCACATATTCCAAGCTCTATTGATGGTCTTGTTTTTTGTGCATCTTGAATTGCCATTTTCATTAGTTTTCCAACACCTACTTGATCAACTTTTTGGAATGGGTCAAATTCAAATAGTTTTCTTTCGTAGTAATATTTTAAGAATTTTCCAGCATCGTCACGGCTAAATCCATATGTTAATTGTGTAAGGTCATTTGTTCCAAATGAGAAGAACTCTGCTTCCCTTGCAATATCATCTGCTACTAAACAAGCTCTTGGAATTTCTATCATTGTACCAACTTTGTATCTTAAGTCTATTCCAGCTTCTTCTATTAATTTTTTTGCAGTTTCGTCTATTATGTGTTTTACGAATCTAAGCTCTTTAACTTCACCAACTAGAGGAACCATTATTTCTGGAGTAACTTTTATTCCCTCTTGTTTTACATTTATAGCAGCTTGTATTATTGCTTTTGTTTGCATTACAGCAATTTCTGGATATGTTATATCAAGTCTACAACCTCTATGACCCATCATTGGATTTGCCTCATGTAATTCCATTACAATACCTTTAAGTTCATCAAAACTTAAATTCATATCTTGGGCAATCTCAGCAATTTCATCATCTTCATGTGGTAAAAACTCATGTAGTGGTGGATCTAGTAATCTTATTACTACTGGATATCCTTGCATTGTTCTGTATAGCTCTTCAAAATCTCCTCTTTGCATTGGAAGTATTTTTTCTAGTGCTGTTGCCCTTTGCTCTGGTGTTTTAGAAACTATCATTTCTCGTATTGCTTCAATTCTATCTGCTTCAAAGAACATGTGCTCTGTTCTGCATAAACCAATTCCCTCTGCTCCAAACTCACGTGCTTTTTTTGCATCTCTTGGGTTATCGGCATTAGTGCGAACATGAAGTTTTCTTATTTTATCTGCCCATCCCATAAACTTAGCAAAATCACCAGAAACAGATGCTTCTTCAGTTTCTATTCTTTCACCATAAACATTTCCAGTTGAGCCATCTATTGATATAAAATCACCTTCTGAGAAAGATTTACCATCTTGAGTGTAAAATACTTTTTCATCTTCATTAACTGTTAGAGTTCCGCATCCAGCAACGCAGCAGGTTCCCATTCCACGAGCAACAACAGCTGCGTGAGATGTCATACCTCCTCTTACGGTTAATATTCCTTTACAAACTATCATACCTTCAATATCTTCAGGTGATGTTTCAAGACGTACAAGAACTAATTCTTTCTCGCCTTGTTCAGCAAGTTCTTGCGCTCTTTCGGCTGTAAATACAACTTTTCCAGTTGCTGCTCCTGGTGATGCAGGTAATCCTTTTGAAATTGGTTTTAGTTTTTTTAGGGTATCTTGATTAAATTTAGGATGTAATAATTGATCAAGTTGCTCTGCATCAACACGAAGCATAGCTTCTCTTTCATCAATCATTCCCTCAGCTACTAAATCTACTGCAACTTTTAGCGCAGCTACTGCTGTACGCTTTGCGTTTCTAGTTTGAAGCATATATAGTTTACCATGCTCAATTGTAAATTCCATATCTTGCATGTCTTTATAATGCTCTTCTAGTTTTTTAGCATACATTGCAAATTCGTTGTATACATCTGGATTAATAAACTTTAGTGTATCCATATCTTGTGGTGTTCTAATTCCTGCAACAACATCCTCACCTTGTGCATTCATTAAATACTCACCAAAAATCTTATTTTCACCAGTTGCTGGATTTCTAGAAAAAGCAACTCCTGTACCGCAGTCATCACCCATATTTCCAAATACCATTTCTTGTACGTTAACGGCTGTTCCCCAATCTGATGGTATGTCGTTTATCTTTCTGTATGTTATTGCACGTGGATTGTTCCAAGATCTAAAAACAGCTTTAACAGATTCTATTAATTGTATTTTTGTGTCTTGTGGGAATTCCTCATGCAAGTAATCTGTGTATATTCCTTTAAAAACTTTTACCAAGTCTTCTAAATCGTTGGCATCCATATCGGTATCAAGTTTTAACCCTCTTTGGTATTTTTTTGTATCTATTGCTTCTTCAAAAAGTTTCTTAGGTACCTCTTTAACAACATCTGCATACATTTGAATAAATCTTCTGTAGCTATCGAATGCAAATCTTCTATTCTTTTCTGCAAATGTTTTAACAACTTCATCGTTCATACCCAAATTTAAAATTGTATCCATCATACCTGGCATAGATGCTCTAGCACCAGATCTAACAGAAACAAGCAATGGCTTTTGAGTATCACCTAATTTTTTTCCTGTAAGCTCTTCTAAATAAGTAAGAGCAGAATCTATTTGCTCTAGTATTTTTTCTGATATTTGTTCATTGTCTTCGTAGTATTTGTTGCAGGCTTCGGTTGTAATTGTAAAACCTTGTGGTATTGGCATTCCAAGCGATGTCATTTCTGCTAAGTTTGCACCTTTTCCACCAAGAAGTTCACGCATGCTACTGTTACCTTCTTTAAACAGATATACATACTTATTTTCCATTTGTTTATCTCCTCCTAAACATATTCTTTTGTAAATTCTTATTTATTATAACATAAAAATAAAAAAATAAATATATTTTTTACAGAACAAATATTGTTTTGTAAAATCTTGCACTACATATACTTTTTAAAATTATGTAACATCTTATAATCTATAATATTTTACCGGATAAAGAAAAACAGGAAACGAAAAATTCGTTTCCTGTTTGCGCGTGATTACTCATCCTGAGATTCTTCATCCAGATGTTTTTCATCTTCGATGATATTCATGCTGCTTGCAATAGCCGATATGCGGTCAGCCCAGCGAGCTGCGTTGAAATCATTTCTGATGTCAAACGACGTTGCGCTTTCGAACATAGTAGCGTTCTCCTTTCTTAGATTTTACTAATATGGGATATACTGTTTGTACCTCATTGAAGTACGATAGAACTAAATTTTAACATTTTTTATTTATATTGTCAACATAAATTGTTGATTTTTTTAGCAACAGTAGTATTTGCATTTCTTCTCTTTTTTATTTTTACTGCATATAATTAAAATAATTGCAAGAATTGTAAGCAACCCTAAAATTACTGCTAAAACAATAATTGCAGCGAGAGCTCCTAAAATAGATTCTGCTATCGCAGCACCAACTATTATTCCTATAACTACAGAAAATGCAATACCGAGTATTATTGCAATTATTCCTAAACATTTAGATTTAAAACATCCTTTGTTATCTTTTTCATATTCTTGTGGTTCCATATAAATTCACCTCCTGTATAGCTTTCGTGTGCTACACAGTATATATTATGAAATAATATATTGGATTGTGTCGAAAAAAAAGATATGAACTTAAGGATGTTTTCCCTAAATTCATATCTAATTTTTCTTAAACTAATCTACAAGAACTGTATCTTTGTATAGAATAATATCATCAATTTCTTCGCTTAATGTTTTTAGTACCTTGCAGTCATCATCTATAACAACAATTGCACTACCATCTCTTTTTAAACTCTTTAAAAATTCACATTTAAGCTCTGAAGTTGATTTTTCAAAATTATACTTTTCTCTTGGAAGTATGTTTCTGTTTTCCTTCTTGAAAAAAGGAGCAAATTCATCTAGCCATACATTTTTTTCCGAAATACCAACATTCATTCTTGAGCCAGATAAGATAAACATCTCAACATTATCCATTTTAGATACTTCTTCTAAATTTTTAATATTGTTTTTTAGTGGTCTTTTTTTATCGTAATCAAATGGCTTTCCAACATTATAGTCTGCTATAACGCCATCCATATCAACAAATATTTTTATTTTATCATTGTTTATTTTTTCTATACAATCCTTAAAAAACATATTATCATCCCTTTATCTATCGTCTCTTACAATTTCTTGCTTAAAAGGTACATTAACACCTACAGATTTTACTGAACCTGTATTATTTGCCCCCATAGCTTTTTGTGAGTTTGCCTTTTTAGCTTCTATTGCTTTATCAAACTCTTCTTGTAATTTAATATTTTCTTCAAATTCTGTAATAACATCGTTTACAATTTTATGCATGTATGCACCATATCTTGTTGTTCTTAGAGCATCATTTATTTCGTCTACTGCCTTTTTCTTATAATAGCCTTCTTCGTAAGCTTTTTGAGTTTGCCATCTTGCCTTTGGATACCCCTCTACTCCTCTGAAGAATTCAATGCTATCATCATTCATTCTCTTATATTGTTCAATTTTTGTTTTGTATAGAGTTACTATCTGATCTCTATATTGCTCTTTAATAACAGAATCAAGCTTTGCTCTAACATATTGACGATCTTCATCTGTATAGCCAGCTGTTTTAGCTCTAAATCTTAAAGTGTCTAGTATACGATAAGCCTCCATAAAATTTTTTTCTTTTACAGCAACGTTAATAGCAATTAACTCTGATGTAAATTTCTTAAGTGTGCTTACATTATTGTCGTCTGTTGGATTTTCTGTGCCGAATCTTTTAATCATACACATCACCCTCCATCAATAATTTATAATTTCTAGAAACTTAATTTTTTTGTTACCCAATCTGTTACTTCAGAAATTGGCATTCTAACTTGCTCCATAGTATCTCTATCCCTTACAGTAACTTGGTTGTCTTCTAATGTATCGAAATCTATTGTTACACAATATGGTGTTCCAATTTCATCTTCTCTTCTGTAACGTTTACCAATTGAACCAGCTTCATCATAGTCACATGTAAAGCTCTTTGATAACTCATTATATACTTCATCTGCTTTATCTGATAGCTTTTTAGATAATGGAAGAATTGCTACTTTAAAAGGAGCTAATGCAGGATGTAAATGTAGTACAACTCTTGAATCTCCTTCACCTAAATCTTGCTCTTCGTATGCATTACATAGGAATGAAAGTAATAATCTATCAGCACCAACTGATGGCTCAATAACATAAGGAACATATTTTTCGTTTGTATCTGGATCCATATATGACATATCTTGTTTTGAGAATTCACTATGTCTTGATAAATCGTAATCTGTTCTATTTGCTATACCCCATAGTTCACCCCATCCAAATGGGAAGTTAAACTCAATATCGGTTGTTCCTTTACTGTAAAAACAAAGCTCTTCTTTAGCATGTTTTCTAAATCTTACATTTTCCTCTTTCATACCTAGATTTAATAAAAAGTCTTTGCAGTATTTTTCCCAATATTCAAACCATTCCATATCTGTTCCTGGTTTGCAGAAAAATTCATATTCCATTTGTTCAAATTCACGAGTTCTAAATATAAAATTTCCAGGTGTTATTTCATTTCTAAAAGCCTTACCTATTTGTCCTATACCCATTGGTACTTTTTTTCTTGATGATCTCATTACATTTTTAAAATCAACGAAAATACCTTGGCATGTTTCAGGTCTTAAATATACTGTTGATGTTGAATCTTCAGTAACACCTTGGAATGTTTTAAACATTAAATTAAATTGTCTAATATCTGTAAAATCATGTTTGCCACAGTTTGGACAATCAATTTTATTATCATCAATAAATTTTACTAAAGCTTCATTAGACATACCATCAGCACAAATATCTTGTCCATGTTCAGCTGCCCAGTTCTCAATTAATTTGTCCGCTCTATGTCTTGTTTTACAAGCTTTACAATCTATAAGCGGATCTGTAAAAGTAGATAAATGACCTGTTGCTTTCCATGTTTCAGGATTCATAATAATTGCTGAATCTAGTCCAACAGAATCTTTTCTTTCTTGCACAAATTTTTTCATCCATGCTTTTTTAACGTTATTTTTAAGTTCAACACCTAATGGTCCGTAATCCCAGCTGTTTGCAAGTCCACCATATATTTCAGAACCTGGGTAAATAAATCCTCTGTTCTTGCATAAACTTACAATTTTTTCCATTTCTACCATATAAAAACCTCCTTTATTTGTTGCTGCTGACGTTTTCTTGTTTGTTTTTCGTTAATAAGAATTGCCCTGCTGACAATTTTGTGTCAAACAGAACCGTCCCTATTGAAACATTGCAAACAAAAAACGCCCACTAGCCATAAAGCTAGGGACGAATGTTAATCCGCGGTTCCACCCTATTTGATAGCATTTTGGAGCTATCCTCTTTTTTTAGATACTCCAAAGTTCCACATACACTTCCTATTGCTAATTCTCACCATACACTAGCTCTCTTAAAATATTTCATATATTTACTCTTCATCATCGTATCTTTAGATGCTTACATTTTATCATATTTTGGTATTATGTCAATATAATTATTTTAAAAGTGCCATAAATTCTGGTAATAATACTATATTAGATTATTTTTATATTGTTACACAGGATTAAAATCAAAATAAAAAGAAGTAGCATGCCCTCTACTTCTTCTTTTTTTATTTTTTTACATTCTTAATATTCTCAGCTATGGGTGTAGATGCAAATGCAGAAAAAAGACAGATTACTACAGTTGGTATAATCAAATCGTGCAGACGATCTGAAAATCCTCTGTACTTACTCTGCATCATCCAGTACTTGTCTTTCGTTCTAAGAAAGACATAACAAACAACTCCTGCAAACACCAAATCAATCAATATTTCCATTGCTTTATTCTCTCCCTCATTTGCTACCAATTCAATTATAACAACCGAAAAGGTATAAACAAAGAATAATTCGAGAAAAGTATGAAAATATGAGATGTTGTATATGTCTAACTTTGTCTCTTCGCCGAGGTACAGTAACACAACAAAAAATATCGCTGTCACAACAACCCCAGCAAGGAAAGCAACTAGTTTCTTCATGATGAGATTCCTCTCCTTTCACAAAAAATTTGCTATTGCTTGAGTTTGGGCATAAACTCCGTATACGAATATTTTAACATTTCTTGAAAAATATGTCAATTATGTTAACTGTTTTGTCGTGTTTTTAGTTTATGTAATCTTAGTTTTTTATCCACAGCCTGTGGATAATGTGGATAACTCTGTGAATAGTTACTATTACTGGGTTGTATTTCAAATGTTATTCACATACTTTTCCACATACTAAAATAATTGTATTTTAGTATTTATTATGTATATTTTTATTGTAAATAACTGTATAATTTACCAAAAATAAAACAAAGCAAGAGCTATTCAAGCCCTTGCTATTATTGGTTTTCATTGCATATTCAATATTATTATTGTAATCAGCTTGCTATATAATTGCCAATACTATCTTGTTACCAAAAAATATACCAATACTATTGTTTCTACAATTAAAATTGCTGGAAAACCTATATTAAATTTTGCTTTTTTAGTTTTATGGTGAAATACAAACATTCCTACTATTCCACCAACTCCTCCTCCTAGAAGAACAAGTCCAAGTAATGCACCCTCACTTATTCTCCATGCTCCTCTTTTAGCCTTCCATTTATCTAATCCCATAGCTAAAAAAGTAATAACATTTATTGCTAATATGTATATAATAAGCGATTTAATAGAAAAAACTTGATTAAGACTTAAATCTATCATAATTATTCTCCTTTTATTTTCAAAACTTTCTTGTTAACTATAACTATAAATCTTTTTTGATTTCAAAATTTACGTTAACTTTAATTTTTTGCTCCGTCCCCAAAATTTAATCAAATAGGCTTAATTGATTACTTTGGCTCATTCCTTCTAGGCAGCCTGTTTGTTTTAATACGTCTATTGCTTTATCTCCTATTTTAGCACGAATTTTTAAATCGTTTATTGACATGAACTTTCCGTTTTTTCTTGCTTCAACCAAGCATTCAGCAGCTACTGTTCCAAAGCCTGGAACTTTGTTGAATGGAGGTCTAATTCCATCATCTTCAACTATAAACTTAGTAGCTTCAGATTTATATAAATCTACTGGCAAGAACTTTAAACCTCTTTCATAAAACTCAATTACAAGCTCAAGTACTGCATACATATCTTGGTCAGTTTTAGATGCACTATTACCTTTAAGTTCAATTTCTTTCATTTTATTCTTTACGCGCTCTTTACCATTGCACATTACATCTGCATCAAAGCCATCTGCTCTAATTGTAAAATATGCAGCATAATATGCTTTTGGAATATGAACTTTGTACCATGCAATTCTAAATGCATTAGTAACGTACGCTGCAGCATGGGCTTTTGGAAACATGTATTTTATTTTTTCACAAGACTTAATATACCAGTCTGGTACATTATGGTCTTTCATCATTTGCTTATACTCTTCCCATTTAGCAGGATCCTTTAGAGCCTTACCTTTACGAACTGTTTCCATTATTTTAAATGATGGATTTGGTGGAACTCCCATTTTTATTAAATATATCATTATATCATCACGACAACATATTGAGTTTTGAAGAGTGGTTGTTCCTTCTTCTATTAAAGTTTGAGCATTTCCAAGCCACACATCAGTACCATGAGATAATCCTGATATTCTTATTAATTCGTCAAAAGTGGTTGGTTTTGTATCTACAAGCATTCCTCTAACAAACTTAGTACCAAACTCAGGAACACCAAAACTTCCAACCTTACTATGTATTTGCTCTGGTGTAACCCCTAATGCTTCGGTTGATGAAAAAATAGACATTGTTTCTTTATCATCAAGCGGTACTTTTGTTGGATTTAATCCTGTTATGTCGTACAGCATTCTTATCATTGTTGGATCATCGTGTCCCAGTATATCTAGTTTTAATAAGTTTTGATCTATTGAGTGATAATCGAAATGAGTTGTAATAATGTCTGAATCTGGGTCATCTGCTGGATGCTGAACTGGAGTAAATTCGAATATTTCTCTTCCCTTTGGTACAACTATAATACCTCCAGGGTGCTGTCCCGTTGTTCTTTTTATACCTGTACACCCAACTGCTACTCTACATGCATCGGCTGTGCTAGTAGGTACATTTCTTTCTTCGTAATACTTCTTTACATATCCAAGAGCTGTTTTTTCGGCTACAGTTCCAACTGTTCCTGCTTTAAAAGTAGTACCTTTTCCAAATATTACTTCTGTATATCTATGAGCCTTTGCTTGGTATTCTCCAGAGAAATTTAAGTCGATATCTGGCTCTTTATCTCCATTAAACCCAAGGAAAGTTTCGAATGGAATATCCATTCCGTCCTTATCTAATCTATTACCGCATTCTGGGCACATTTTATCTGGTAAATCAAATCCGTTACCGAAACCATAATCTGTAAAGTCTGAGTAATGACATTTTGGACATCTATAATGAGGTGGTAATGAGTTAACTTCAGTAATACCAGTCATGTTGGCAACAAAAGATGAACCAACTGATCCTCTAGAACCTACTATATATCCGTCATCATTAGACTTCCAAACCAGTTTTTGAGCAATAATGTACATAACGGAGAATCCATTATTTATAATAGATGTAAGCTCTTTATCTAATCGCTCTTCAACTATTTGTGGTAAATTTTCTCCATATAATTCATGCGCTTTATTGTAAGCAATTTCTTTAATAGTTTGCTCACAATTATTAATATATGGAGGACATTTTTCTGGTGATATTGGGCTTATTTTTTCGCACATATCAGAAATTTTATTAGTATTTGTTACAACAACCTCGTATGCCTTTTCTTCACCCAAATACTGAAATTCTGCAAGCATCTCCTCTGTGGTTCTTAAATATAGTGGTGCTTGCTCATCACTATCTTCGTAACCCTGTCCTGCCATCAAGATACGTCTATATATTTCATCTTGTGGATCCATAAAATGAACATCGCAGGTTGCAACAACAAGTTTATCCAGCTTTTCTCCTAACGAAACAATTCTTTTATTTATATCCTCTAGTGCCTTAACATCTGGTAGTACACCCTCACGAACTAAGTGCATATTGTTTCCAATTGGTTGAATTTCAAGATAATCGTAATCTCTTGCAATTTCTTCTACTTCGTCATCTGGTTTTCCTTCAAGTATTGCCCTATATAGCTCACCTGCTTCGCAGGCACTACCCATAATTAAACCTTCAGAATACTTTCTGTACAAAGATTTTAAAATACGTGGCTTTTTGTAAAAATAATGTAGATGCGAGTACGAAATTAATTTATATAAATTTCTTAAACCAATATAATTTTGTGCAAGTATAATTGCATGATAGCTTGGAAGCTTTTTATACTGATCTTTAATCATATCTGGATTCAAACATACCTTATCCATATCCTCTATTTTCTTAGCTCCACGCTCTTTTAGCATGCCCATCATAACATTAAACACTTTTACCGTAGTATCAACATCATCTAGTGCTCTATGAGCTACATCAACTTTTATTCCTAGGTTTTCAGCTATAATTCCTAATTTATATTTTTTAAATTCAGGAAATAAATCTTTTGCTAACCTTAACGTATCTACATATGTATTGTCTAGCTCATAACCGAACTTATGACAGTTATATTTTAAAAACCCTATATCAAAATCTACATTATGACCAACAAGTACAGAATCTCCCATAAATTCTAATATTTTAGGCAATAATTCTTGAATTTTTGGTGCATCAGCTACCATATCGTCTGTAATATTTGTTACATCTATAACCTTTTGTGGAATTGGTTTTTCTGGATTTACAAATGATGAAAAACTATCTATAACTTCACCATTTTTTATTTTCATTATTCCAATTTCTGTAATTTTTTCAGTTCTAAATGATAGTCCCGTAGTTTCTAAATCGAATACGCAATATGTGGTATCTATATCTTGTCCACGTGGCTTTGTAACATTTGATGGTTTGTCTGGAACCAAATATGCTTCAACACCATATATTACTTTCATATCAGGATTATCGTAACCTAGTAAATGATGAGCTTCTGGAAATGATTGAACAACTCCATGATCAGTTATTGCAATAGATTTCCATCCCCACTTCATTGCTCTTTTAATTAAATCTTGCGCCTCAGAAACGCCATCCATCTGGCTCATTTTTGTATGCATATGAAGCTCAACTCTTTTTTCTTTGCTATTATCCATACGCTCTTCTTTTTTACCAGAACCAGCAACTTCAATAATTGTATTTGCAAGAACTCCTAGCTCATTAGCGTAAGGATCAAACTGGGCATTTCCTTCTACCCTTACATTTGTAGCCCCCTTCATTCTTGACTTAAAGCTTTTTATTTTTTCTTCATCAACAAATGCTTTACATGTTATGGTTCCAGTTCCATCATATAAATCGAACATATAAAGCGTTTTTCCATTTTTTAATAGTCTTTCATTAGTGTAGTTTGTAAATACTTTTTCTTTAAATTTAACGTAATCTTTGTTTGAATTTAGTATTGTCCCTTCAATACATACCTTACCGCTATCTACTGATAATTCAACAATTTTTGATGATGGAGCTTTTATGTTTTGGGTTCTACCATATATTAAAGGTGTTATTTCTTCGGGCTCTTCTTCTTTGGTCTCAGGTGCAGGTGGTACATTTCCTTGTTCTGGAGCCGTATTGGTATTATTATTTGTATTACCACCGTCAGCATTTTCTTTTTTATCTTCAGACTTTTTTTTCTTTTCTTCTTTTAGCTCTTCATTTTTTCTTGTTAATTCCAGTAACTCTTGCTCTTCAGCATTTTTCATTTCTTCTTTGTATTTTTCTAATCGTTCATTATCTATATTTTCTTTAAAAATAATTTTATACTTTTGTCCATATATATTTTCTAGAGTTTCTCCGAAAACATTATCCATTCCTTTTGCAATAAGAAAGTCTTTTCCAGGCATACGTATAGTAACCGTTATAATGCTATCTGATACATCAACTTCACTACGCATTAATATTGCCTTCGCCATAGGATGTCTGTATGACAAATAATCTACAATATTACTCCATTCATTTTTAATATCTATACTTGGAGTATTATTGTATGTAATTTTAACTGTTGCTCTATTTAAATTAAATCTTCTAATTAAAAATTTTTCGAAGGCATGAATTTCCTGGATTTTAATAATGTCATCTGAAATTAAAAATACTTCAAATAGCTGTTCTTTTTTATATAAATTAACACGCTCAATTTTTGCATTTAATATATTGCTTGTGTTTTTAAAATCCTCGAAAACAGTACCTATCTTCTTAAGAACCTTCTCCTCTGGCAATTTTTTCGCCCCTTTGCTGTGTTTAATTTTTAAAAAAGAAGTGCTTTTATTTACAAAACACTTCTAATTTTTTTATAACATTTCAGAATTGTTATTTTCTGTATTAACTGCATTTACTTCATTATTTTCAACTATTGTAGTAGCTATGCTTCCTGCTTCACATACATTATTTGGAGTTTGAGTAGCTACGCTTGAGCTTCCAAATGTAAATGTTTTTCTAGCAACTTTTGCTTCTTTTTCAGCAAATTTTTTGTAAAACTCTTCTTTTGTTTGGTTTAAACATTCTTCCATAGCTGAAAACATTTCTTCTAGGTCTTGTTTTGTGTAGTCGTAACTACTGCTTCTTGACATTGGCTCTAATATTTGAATGTCATGCATTACATTGTTAACTCTTTTTCCTGCGTATTCAATAAATTTTTGTCTTTTCTCTTCGTTTACTTCCATTTCCGTTTTCTCTCCTTTTTCTGTTATCCTGCTTATTAATCTCTGCTAAGCACGTTTATAATATCACACTTTGAGATAAAGAAACAACATTTTTTGACATTTTATTTAAAATATTTTCTATTCAATTTATTACACAAAAAAAGAAACTGCATTGGTTTAAATTCACCTTTGCAGTCATTCTTTTTGTGATATTAACCCTTGAATATTTTACTTGCAACAATGTTGTTTGCATCATTTAAATTTGATTTTGATATAATCATATGATCAAATAGTTCCCCATAAGAGCGAATGTTTTCTATATCTTTGTCCATAAGCTGTGATAACATTTTGTAACTACGTTCCATACATTTAATTGCAACATCCATATTCCGAGCAATATCTTGCAAGTATTGTTGACGCTCTGCTTCAGTCATAAACAAACGCCCCTTCCTTACAATATCATCCAATCATTGGATATTGTATGAAATTATATAAGCATCCGAATTATTTGTCAATGTCTCTTTTAGTTATATTTTCTAATTCTTCTGCTCTCTTTTTTTGTTTATCTGGTGTTATCCAATCAAAGAATGAAGCAATGAACTCTCCATATTTTGTTGTATCCTCTTTATTCTCATTATTTTTCTTTTCTTTCATGCGACCTCCTATAATTACATTAGTATTTACAGTATAACCACATGAATTATTTTTAAACTATGTTTATGGTCCTGTATCTTGCTCTCCATCATCTACCAAACCACTTTGATTGCTATTATTTGTGTCATCATCATTATTGTTAGATGTTGGTTTATTGCCTGTATTGTTTGTAGTGTTTTGATTATTAGTTGAGTTTTGATTATTTACTGTATTAGTTGAAGTGCTTGAAGAAGTGTTTTGTACAGTATTTTGACTGTTAGTATTACTGCTTGGTGTTGTTTCTGTTTTATTTTGTACACTGTTTGCTGGAACATTGGTTACTTGTGTATCATCATCTTGTTCATCATCATCTTCTTCATCATTATTGCTTACAGGTTCATTATTTGTTGTATTTTTATTTGTATAACTTGCACCTGTACATTCAACACACTTATCTGGTAAAGTGCCTCCTAAATAATACTCTGTATGTGTTGGACTACATTTAGAATTTGCAAGTTTTCCGTTTTTTGAACATACTTCCGCTTCTTTCACACCAGATGGCTTGCTAAATGATGCTCCTTCCAAGTTGCTATGAACTTTTCTCATTACAGCTGACCATAGCTGAGCGGCAGGACTTCTTCCTCCATATGATATTGATTCATTTTGATCATATCCATACCATGTAACAGCTGTGTAATATGGAGTAAATCCACATAACCATTTATCGTAGTTTTCGCTTGTTGTTCCTGTTTTTGCAGCAACATCCATTCCGCTTATTTTGCATACTTTTGCAGTACCACTTGCTCCTTCAACAGGTTGCTTTAATAAGTCTTTAAGAATATATGCCACTTCTTTTGAGAAAACTTTTTTCTTTTTTTGCTTTGATTTTATAACAGTTTTGCCATTTGAATCTACAACGTCTTTATAAAATGTTGGTTCAATGTATACGCCATCATTTGCAATACATGCATATGCTCCTGCCATTTCTAACGGTGTAATACCTTTATCTTCTCCTCCTAAAGCTAGGGCTAATGTTTCATCTCGGTCTGTTAAAGACGAAATACCCATTTTTCTCATATATTTAATAGAAACTTTAGGTGTTACTTGCTCCATCATCTTTACAAATGGAATATTTTGCGATGATTCAACTGCTCTCCTAACAGTTATATCTCCAATGCACTTATCATTATCTTTTGGTTCGTATCCACCAGCAAATGTGGTTGGCTCATCAGCATAAACTGTTGAAGCCGTAAATGTTCTATTATCTATTCCTGGTGCTAATACTGCAATTGGCTTAATTGCAGAACCAGTTTGCCTATAGCTCTGGGTTGCTCTGTTTAATCCTCTAGATACAGTTTTTTCTCCTAGTCCTCCTGCTACGCCTCTAACTTGTCCTGTTGTATGATCAATAATTACCATTGCAGCTTGTGACT
Source organism: uncultured Clostridium sp. (assembly GCA_947165355.1). Taxonomy (GTDB): domain Bacteria; phylum Bacillota; class Clostridia; order TANB77; family CAG-508; genus CAG-492. Next base: position 3,471 of record CAMUZZ010000004.1, on the reverse strand, counting down.
TTTGCCCACTTGATGATGTAAGTATGTAGTTTTTGTTCTCATACTCATTTTCAATTTTTTCTTGTACAGAGCTATCTTCGGCGCTATGAATAGTAAGTCCTGCCATATACAAATAATTTGTAGCTAATTTTTTATTTATATGTTTCTTTTCAGAAATGTCCTCAACAACTTCAGATACAACAGCATCAGTGTAATAAGAATACACTCCATCATTTTCTGTTGTTACTTCACCTTTTGAAAATGCTAAACCATTTTCTACCTCCTCAATTGCTGCATCATATTCTTCTTGAGTTATATGTTTTTTAGCAAGCATCTTTCCAAGTACGGTTTTTGTTCTATTTTTAATTCTTTGAGAATTGTCGCTTTCTGTAAATGGATTGTATGAATTTGGTGATATATTAATTCCGGCTATATACGCACATTCAGCCAAACTTAAATCTTGTACATCTTTATCAAAATAATATCTTGCTCCCATTCCAACGCCATAAACATTTGGAGCAGTATATATAATGTTTAAATATGCTACTAGTATTTCATCTTTGCTTGCAAAGCTTTCCAGCTCTAGTGCTTTTATCCATTCTTCAACTTTTCTTGAAATTGATGTATCATCATTTCCTGTAATGTTTTTTACTAATTGCTGGGTAATAGTACTTCCACCAAATGAAGATTTTCCACCATGCGTTATGTATGTTCCAATGGCAGCAGTTGTTCTTTTAATATCAACACCTTTATGTGAATAGAATCTTTCATCTTCTATGTCTACGTATGCATCAATTAAATCTTGAGGAATATCAGATTTACTAACATTTAGTTTTGCTCGCTCTCCGCCTATTTTTTCTACAACCCCGCCGTTTATATCAACTACTGCTGTACTTTCGTTTTTCATCATAGGAACAACTATGCTTTTCCATGAGAAATATGAAATAATTCTGTATATTGCAAAAATTATATATAAAAATATAAATATATTATTACATTTTCTTATAAATCTCTTTTTTCCTTCACTAAGCGGTTTCTTGGTTTTTCTTCTTTTTCGATTTCTTTCGGACCTTCCTTGAGCTCTTCTGTCGTCCTCATAATCGTATCTAGATTTTGAATAACTATCATATCTATTTTGTTTAACTCTACGTCCATGTTTATTTTTATCACTTCTCATAAGTTATATCCACCTCTAAAATATTAATTCTATTGATAAACATTTTAGCATTGTGTATGTTTTTTTGCAACTTTGCAAAGTTATATCTTGTATTTACACCATGGCGTATTCCCAGTATTGTTTAGTATTATTCATAAGTTTGGTATACATCTTTGATAAAATGTATTTAATTATGGAATATATAACAAATATTCCTAAAAGCATCTTTGGTGGATTGTATGAGTTTATATATTTACATCTATTCTCAAATATTAAGCATTTGTAGCTATGCTCCTTTATCTTGAATATATTTATTACTTGTCCATCAATACACTTTAAACTTGAGTTGTATAGTTTAAATTCTATAGAATTTCTTTTATGCAATTTGAATGGTACAAATACTAAAGTAAAAATTAATATTGTCAAACAGAATGATTTTCTCAATTTAATTTCCCCCTATAAAAAATATATATTGTATATTTATTCGGGAGATTTTTTTTTATTACGTAATTGGCGTATTTTTTTGTAAAACCATATCTCTTAAAAATACATAATAAAACATAAAATCCAGATAAACATTATTTATCTGGATTATTTCTAAATATAAATTAATATTCACTTATTTTTATTTGTACACTTTCTTCATCAGCATACGACTTTTCTACATTCAATTTCGTAATTTGAATATCATCATTAAAAGCTACTCCATTCATAGCGTCTAATATTATTTTAACAATATTGTCTATATCTGGCTTTTTTGTTGGATTAACTTTATTTTCTAACATTAAGCTTTTTTCTGTTTTATTAGCAGATTTAGGAATTTGAAAACGCGCATTTATTTCAACTTGCACCCTTCCTTCAAAAGGCTTGAATTTAGGATATTTTAGTAAAAAATACTGTTGCACAAGTGACTCATAATCTTTTGTTTTGGTTGGTGTGTATACTGTTCCTGTGTATGAGTTTAGTCTTGGTCTTCCTTTTCCTATTATTTTCCCTGGTACATCAAATTCGTATATCATTGTTTCTCCTTTAATTTTTTGCTCCGTCCCTAATATTTAAGTTTTAAGAATTCTACAAATCTATTTACTGCATTTCCTCTGTGGCTAACTTTGTTTTTTTCTTCTTTAGTCATGCTTGCAAAACTTACTCCATTATATAAAAATATTGGATCATAGCCAAAGCCACTCTCACCAATTTTTTCTTTTGCTATAATTCCTTCGCATTTTCCCTCAAATATGTGCTCTTCACCATCTTCATCGATGAAGCATATTGCACATCTGAATCTAGCAGTTCTTTCATTGTCTCCTGCATTCTTCATTTTATTTAATACTTTATCCATTTTTTCATCGTTGGTAGCATCTTCACCTGCGTATCTTGAAGAATGTACTCCTGGCTCCCCATTTAGAAAGTCGACCTCTAGTCCACTATCATCAGACATTACCGGAGTATGACTTATCTTATATATTGCTCTAGCTTTAAGAATTGCATTTTCTTCGAACGTAGTTCCAGTTTCTTCAACGCTGATGTTATATCCCGCTTCAGACTGCGATAATACTTCTATTCCAAGCGGTGCAAGAACTGCTTTTATTTCACTAACTTTGTTTTGATTATTTGTTGCTAAAATTATTGTTCTGCTCATAATTACCTCACTTATATTTTATTGTTAAAACTTAATTAATCCTTCTTTTATTATCTTGTCAACTTCTTCAAATTTCTTTATTTTAGCAGTTGTTGTTTTAATCATTGGTTCATTCGTTATAATGTATTTTTTAATATGTTTGTACTTAGGCACAGTACTATTTATTTCTTTAATGTCATTCCAGATCTTTTCTTCAAGTTCTTCTGGTGTTATTCCTTTGAAATTAGTTTTAACATAGTTTTCATCATATACAATTTTAGTTGATAAAACATAATCGTCATCCTTAGGATATCCGAATACTATGCTTTCAAGTACATATGGCAAATTATTAATAAGTACTTCTAGCTCTTCTGGAAATACATTCTTACCATTCTTTAAAACTATAACATTTTTCTTTCTACCTGTAATAAAGAAGAAGCCATCCTTATCAACATAACCCAAATCTCCTGTATGATACCAACCATCTACTAATGCTTGTTTAGTTGCTTCTTCATTATTGTAATACCCCTGCATTACATTTGGACCTTTAGCTATAATTTCACCTATTCCATCCTCATTTGGATTATCAATTTTCATTTCAATATCTGGAAGTGGAAGTCCAACAGATCCTGCCCTTATGTATTTAGCATTCTCTGCACAAAGTACTGGTGATGTTTCTGTTAAACCATATCCTTGTATTGTAAGAATTCCCCAGCTA
>CAMUZZ010000003.1 GCA_947165355.1 uncultured Clostridium sp. | reverse complement strand
CTTGTTTTAAAATTCCATATTCTTTAGGGTATTTTATATTTATTTCATAAAAACTATATCTTATATAATTTGGATCGTTGATTTTCTTTTCAATTAATGTTGTTTCAATAACATTTTCAATCTGTCTTTGCGTCACTTTTAATCACTCTTCTTACTATATTTTGTCTATAAACTGAAATTTACCTAGTAATTTCTTCATTAAAATATTTATCATTAAGATTTATTAGATCTCCATTTGAATCATATGCTTTGAATTGTATATCCTTGAATATAGATTTATCTATATAATTTAATTCGATTTTTTCATAATTTAATGGCTCTGTATCTCTAGATATCATTTCACCACCAAATCTAAATCCAATATTCCCATCTCTATCGACAGAAAAATCAAATACTGGCTCATATTTTCCAGAGTCCGTTAATGCTATAATTACAGGATTCTTTAACTTTACAATTTTAGGATTATTTTGCTTATCTTCATCTGCAAATGGATTTTCTGGATATTCAAATAAAGGTTTTCCATCCTTAAAACTCCCATGAAATCCATTTCCATTAACAGCCCTACATGAATATCCAATTATTCCATTATAATCTGCAGTAGCAAAATGAGCATCAACAATTTCATTCATGTATTCGTTTTCTCTAGACCTTGCTGGTAATAATTTGTGGCTTTCAGGTTCTTGTTTTAATATTGTAAAAACATATTTACATTCTGCACAATATTTTTCCATAATCTCCTTCTTAAATTCAGAAATCATATTACACATTGGTCCGTCTTTCCATAATTCTGCTTCTTTTTCAAAAATTTGATTAGATTTTTTTATAATTTTCTCAGGTGTATTATTTTCTTCTATATCTGTTCCTGATATTTTTGCATAATTTTCAATTACTCTTTTTCTAATCTCCAAAGCCTTGTTTATTCTTTCATTTTTCCATCTATCACTATCTGATTTAGGATTCATAGATTCTAATGTATGAGCCTTTTTCATCATAAAAACCAAAAGAGTTCTATATACATCCATTTCATCATCTTTATTACCACTTTGCAATTTTTCATTTACTTTTTGATTGTAATTATCTATCACTGTTTTTACATTACTTTTTGCATTATTTAATGAATTTTTAATGCTGCTAAATAAATAAGTTTCATCCATCTGTTTCATCTCCTATATTAATTTAAACTACTATTTATTTTTTGACAAAACATTTCCTATTTGATGTTTTTATCATATCATATTAGCCCCGTAAAGACAATACTTTGAAGGACTTTTTCCAACAAAAAAATAGACTACTTTTTCAAGCAATCTATCCCAAGTTTTAATCATTATTAATCAAGCAATCTTTAACTACATTTGCTCCCATTTTGAAACCTTGCCTATAATAAATATAATTCAAAAATCCGATTTCATCTTTTATTGTTGCCTTAAAATCTTCTAACATTTCCTTGCATTTTTCTTTTAAATTATCATCTTCAATAGTTTCAAAAACTATTTTACAAATCTTTTCACTACATTCTTCTTCCTTTTGGTAATATTTCTTTAATTTTTCTCTTGTTTCTTTACTTATAATATTTCCGCTATCTTCATCATAATCGTACAGAATATCAATAACATCCTGTTCTTTTCCTTCTTCAAATTCATCCATTACTTATCACCCCAATTCATATCAAATTTAATTGTGTGTGATATTAACTCTGTTGAAATCAATTGTCAACTATTTCTACATTTTTTATATACTTTGTTCCTCCATATTTTTGTCTCGTGTTTTTACGCCATTTGATTCCTTTTCATTGCTTTTGAATATTCCATTTTGTGAGCCGAATAATACTTTTAATCTTTCCATATATTTTCTGTAGTCATATGTTTTAAACTCTCCATTATGATCAGATTTATCTTCACTTGATGAACGTTCATCATAATTTCTTACAATTTCTTTTGTTGCACTCACAAATTCCTCAATTCCTATATTAAATGTATTAGTATCGGAAGTTATAATTGTACCTATTATTTGTTCTAAACTATCTTTTATTTTTTTATCAGAAAAAACATTTCTGTTAATATCTAAAAGACCCGCATACCCTCTATTGTTTTCAAATTTATGAATTACTTCTGGAATTAAATCCATTCTTTTTTGCTCTTTTATAATTTTTATCATATCTTGTGTTTTTTGCCATTCTAGTTCTAAGCACTTTTGTACATCAATAACCACTATTGGTATATTTAACTCTTTTGCCAATTCTTTTGTACGTTGCCATCTAGGATTTTTTTCATCATTTATATCACTTAAATTTTTAGCTAAAAAAACAGTATATGTTGGTTGTCTATTAACTAATTTTCCGTCTTTTTCAACTTTTCTTTCTACAACCATCTCATTATATGCCTTAGAAGTATTTATTTGATTTTTAGGAATAAGAAATTCACTTCCAGAAACAAATGGAGAAAACACAGAATCTCCTGAACCTGCATCCCTATTACGTGAATGTATTAATTCATTATCTTTTATATCCGAAAAAGCAAGTAAATGCTCATAATCAACTACTCCTAGAAAATCATTACCTATGTATGAACAAGAAATTGTATGATTACTATCTGCTCTATCCCAATCTCTTTTTATTCCTTCACTAAAATCATGTGTATATGAATAAATTCCTCCAAGTGATGTTAATATCATATTAAAATTAGCATTATCATTATTTTTTCCTAAAGCATTATATATTTTTATTCCATCTTGGGTTTCAATGTAATCTTCATCCTTTATTTGATATAATGTTTCTTGATATTTATGTAAAAAATTATTTTTTAAATTAGCAACAATATTAAGAGTTCCTTCATAATTAGCAAAATTTTCACTTAAATCTATTTGTTTTAATTTTTCAATATCTTTTTCATTTAAAATTTGTTGAAGTTCTTTTATTATTCTAGTTTCTTCTGTCTGTTCAATTTTATCTATATCTTTACCAAAAATCTCACACAATTTTTTTGCTTTTTCCAAACTCATACCATATTTAGCTTCTATAATTGCAAATCTGATTCTTTCTGTTGTATTTAATTGTTCCATTTCATATATAACACCATATGGTATATCAATTTCTTCTCCGTTATCAATTTTTTTCCAGTATGTATCATAGTCATATTCCTCAATTATTTTTGGATTATCAATTATTTTTTTACAAACATTTCTTCTTTTTTCATAATAGCTATCTAATTCTGATAAATCATTTAATGTAAATTCACTATCACTTAATAATATACTAATTGTTTTAGTTCTGTCAGCTTCACTTAAATTTTGCAATTCATTTAAATTTATATTTTTTAATGAGTTTGTATTGATATTTGTAATTCTTTCTTTTGGGTCTGTTGTCTTATATCCTAATATAAAACCAAATGTTTTAAGCTCCTCTTCAGACAATTCTAATATATCTCTTTGCATATTTTCATCAGCAACTATTCTTTCTAAAAAAGGCTGTTCAAATATTTCCAATTTATCACTTTTTAACATTCTTATATCAAGTGTATCAAATAAATATTGATTTCTGCTTAACAAATCTTTTATTATTTCTTTTACTTGCTTCTGCTCTTGTATATCAGGAATTTCTGTTTGAATCATATTTTCAATTTCATTATTCCAATTTTTTGAAGAACTAAATCTATTTTTAATCCTATTTAAAATACTTACAAATACCCTTCTAATAGGATTATTTTCATATTTTATTAATTGATTGTTTTTACTCATTCGTTATTTCCTTTTAAAAAAATTTTTTATTTTTTTTATTATTCTACTAATTAGATTATCCTTTACTTCTACTAGAGCAACTTCGTTATTCATTGTTGTACTAGTAGTAATATTTTCTTTTTTTACATTTTTGAATATGTCATCTGGATTATATTTTTCTCTTAATTCTTTTTGATATATAATTTCATTACTTTTATACTTATTAATCAAGTATGTTTTTATATCGGCATTATCATTTATATATTTTAAAAACAAATAAGATAAAACAACCATAGTCTCTTTATCATCTATTTGAAATTGTAAAGGAATATTCTTATTAAATTTACATCTATATTTTCCTTTATGATTTATAATGTAATTTTGCTTATCTTCTGGAATTTTATTAAACAGTTTCATTTCAGTCAATATACTATAAACATTTCCACAAGTTCTACTACTAATACTATTTATCATATCCCTTTTGTCCCTCCTTTTCTCTATCATTAAATGCCTTATCAATACCATCAAAATCAGAGGCTTTAATTTCAGTAGATAAACCTACTGCACATGTTTCTAGTTTTCTTTTATTTTCATATTCTTCTAGTAATGCTTCAAAATCTGCTAATGAAGGATGTAATTTTTTTTCAATTTCTTCTTCACTAAATCCTAAAAACCTTAATTGGTCTTCGCTTGAAAATTCCGCTATTTCTCCTTCTTCAGTTATTTCAAACATATCATGAGTTATTTCACCAATTCCAACAGAATTAAATTCATCAAGTGATGGACAACAGTATGCTAATGGGAAACGTTCAAGTTTTATATCATCTGCATCCCAAGTTAAATCACATAAATATTTCTTGCCATCCAATATAACAGAATTCCATGCATGTCCATGGTCATCTTGATATCCATAACTTTTAACAAATTCATCTATATCAGTTTTTTCAAAGCCTAAAAATTCATCCATTTTAACTTCATCTTGATAGCCCATTCTTTCCGCATATTTTTCCATATCTTCAGGATTTCTTCCAATATATTGTGCTTTTATACCAAATTCTCCTAGTACATTTTTTAAAATATCTGCATAACCAGCACAAACTGCTTTTCCTTCAAGTAATCCATCCTTTAAATTTCTACAAGATATTGCTAAATTATAATCTTCTTTACCTTCTTCAGAAACTGCATAATGATTATAATCTATCATTTTACCTAAAATAGTATATACCTGCATAAATATTTTCTTTTCTCTATCTTTATCAAACTCATCTGGAATCTCTATCTGCTGTTTTATTTCATCTATTTTATGTTTTATTTGTACAAAATCTTCTCTTAGATACGGTTCTTCTTGTTCACTATCACAACGATTTTCTTCATCTATTATTTGAATTTTTAATATTTCTGGATGTTGTATTAAGAATTCTGTTGATATATCTTTAGTTCCTCTTACAATAATATTACTAGGAATTTGAAGTTCGCTATTAAATTTTTGATAATCTTCAATTTTTACAAATGGAACTATTTTATAATCTTTACAAAATTGAAGAATTTCTTCTATTCTGCCTTTAAAAATTTCAGGATTGCTTAAGTCTATTTGTTTATCTTCCAAAGCAACTATTATTGAATTCAGAAAAGGATGTTCATTAAAAGCCATTTTTCCATGACGCTTATTAAATTCGTTCACAATATCATTAATACTTGCATTACTCATTGGATTATTTCCAACATCAACTGCAAGTCCTTCATTTAATTTATATATCATATCAAAATCATTAATATTATTTTTACCTAAAATTAATACCCTTAAATTTTCAAACTGATTAAATACATTTACATCAACATTTGACAAATCAATATTAGATATTTGCAAGTCTTTTAGCTCACTATTAACTCTTGATAAAAATGTCATATCTACATCAGATACCACATTTTCATTATGTGCATATATGTACAATCCTTTTAATCTCATTACCTCTAAAACATTAGCTAATTCTTCAAAAAATGTATTTATTTCTTTTTTTGAAATATCGCCAATATCAATATATAAAAGTTTTATTTTTTTTAAATCTTCTTCTTTTACTTCTCCATTTGTAATTAGATTAATATGTTCATCTTTTGATTCTTTATTATAAGAGATAATTGCATTATTAATTTTCTCTATTACTGACTTATTATTTATTATCATACTTTCTCACCTATAAAATTTAAAATTTATAAATTCTTCTACTGAAAATATGTATACACTTGTTCACCTTTTTTTGCTTCAGTTTTCTTCTTATTATCCAACATGATTTTATATCAAAAATCGTAAAAATGTCAATGAATTTAACTTGATTTTTAAATTCTTTTTATCCACGCAAACCTTTATTCTATTTAGTTTACACCTTTTTGACAGTTTTATTTTTCAAACCTTGAAACCCTGAAATTTTAGAGTTGAGCAAAATGGTGTATTATCCCCTTATGTTCATAAAAAAATAATACACCATAAACGAAACCCCTCATTCCGTCGTCTCGCTTATGGTAGTCTAGTATGTAGATTTAAAATCTACTACTGATGCTGACTTTTAAAGTCTTTGTACATACTTGCCCACACTTTTTACACCAGTATATCCATCATACAAGTTTTGCCCCCTAGAACTCTTTGTTTATTGTGAGTTTGCGTTACGAAATCTCACCTACACATATATTTTTAATAGACCGTTAAAAATACTGCAAGTCATTTTATAGCGTTCGCTGACCAGACGTGTCACTTTGTTATTTTATAACGAGTTTATGGCATCTCTCGTTATAGCACGAAAAAAAGACACCTATAAAAATTATAGATGCCCATTTTCTGCTTAATATTTAATTAATTCTACATACCTGTTCTTGGTAATTTCTTAACATTTATTTGTTTTTCATAAACTTTAGTTGTATGATCGTCATTATCCCAAACTTTGTATGTTTTGTTATATCCTTCAACTTGTGTTTTATTTGTAAATGTATCATCATTTTTTACATCTGAATTTACTCTTACAAAAATATATGGATTAATAACTGATTCGAATCCTACTTCAACAGTGCCGAATTCAGCTTTAAATTCTGTTACATATTCATCTTCAGCAAGTTCTACTTCTGCAAAATCAATATAATTATTAACTTGTGTGCTTAAATTTTCTTTTAGTAATTTATAATCATTTTTATTAGTTTTATAGTAAATAGAATATCTTAAATCTTGATTATATGTTCCAGTTATTAATTTTGTGATTCTTACATAGTCTGTAGGTAATTCATCTGTCCAAGTAAAATTATTTAATGCAGTATTACCTGTATTTTTCAATTTGAAATCGTATTTTATTTCTTGATTTGCTGTTGTTTGAATAATCCCTTCTTTTTCAACATCTACTGATGGTTTTTCAGATTTGTTTGTTACATAAACCTCTACAACTTCTTTATGCACTTTTATTTCAGTTGCGAATTCTTTATCATTTAATAAATACCATTCTCCAGCCTTTACTTCTTTTATGAAATATTTTCCTTTTAGTAAAGTATCAGAAATAGCGATTCCTTTTTCATCTGTTGTTATTTCTTGAACAAGTTTATGGTCTTTATCATATATAGCAAATTTAACATCTGCAATTGGCTCTCCTGCTTTTTTGCCATTTATAATATTATCATCTTCACTTGTTTTTACAATTTTAATTTTTCCTTTTATTTTTTCATTTTCAAATGTAATATTTGTAATTTGGTCTTCTTTTAGAACTACTGTCTTAACTTCATCATTTAAAACATAATTTTCTAATGTTTTTGTTTCTTGTAATGTATATTTTTGGTCAATAGGTAATCTTTTGCTTGTTGCTTTTCCATTTTTGTCAGTAACAAGTGTATCAACTACTTTTTTGTTTTCATCCAACACATTAAATGTTACACCTTCAATAACAACTTTATTGTCGTCTTTATCCACTTTAATTACTTGGATTTGACCTTTCTTCTTCTCGTTTGAAATATTTACATTTTCAACAATATTGTCTTTATAATCTTTTATATATTTAGTTAAATCTACCGTAGTAGTATCTTTATTTAATTTATAATATTCTTGAGTTTTAGTTTCTTTCAATGAGTAAGTATGGTCAATTCTTAAATCTTTTGTTGTAGCCTCACCTTTTTCATTTGTTTTAATGTGATCTACCACTTCTTTTGTTGTATTATCTATAACATCAAATTCAACATCTTTTAATGTTACTTTTGTGTCAACATCAGTTTTTATAACTTTAATTTTAGCTTTCTTTAATTCGTTCTCAAATTTTATATTTTTAATTTGGTTTTCTTCAAGTTTAATAGTTTTTGTTTCTGTATTAAGTTTATATGTTTGTAAAGTTTCTTTTTCTTTTATACTTAAGTTTTCAAAATCTCTAACAGCATATTTTGAAGTAGTTGCCTCTCCATTTTCATCTGTTACTATTGTTTCTAAAACTTTTCCATTTTTGTCTATAACATCGAATTTAACACCTTTTAGCTTTACTTCATTATTATCTTTATCAACTTTAATTACTTTTATTTGTCCCTTTTTAAGTTCATTTTCAATTTGAATTTCTTTTGTTAAATTCCATTCTACTTTAATGTCTGTATCATCTGCTAGGTTGTACCATTTATTTGTTTTAGTCTCGATTAAAGAATAATCTCCTGTTCTTAAGTTTTTAATTTCTAACTCACCATTAGCATCTGTATAATATGTTCCAATTACCTTGTCGAATTCTGCTGAATAAAGTTGGAACTCAACATTACCTAGAACAACTCTGTGATTGTCTTTATCTATTTTATAAACTTTAACATTACCTTCTTTATGGTCATTAGCAATATCTATTTCTGTTGTTTTATTATATTCGACAGATATGTCTTTTTCATCTGTATTTAAAATATACTCTTTATTTGTTTCTGTTTCTACTAATTTATAATTTCCTTGGTATAGATTCTCAAATACTGCAACACCATCACTATTTGTTTTAGCCTTTGCAACTATTGTTCCATTTTCATTTTTTAATGCAAATTCAACACCTTCAATTACTTTATGTGTTTGACTATCAGTTTTATTGATTTTAACTTTTCCATTATTATTTTTAATATTTAATGTTGTTCTTCCATTTCCATCACCAAATGGGTCAAATGCTAATGCATAGTTTTGTGTACCTGCAACAGTTGTTTTTCCATAAAATACTGGATATGTTTTGCATTTTCCTTGAACATTTATTATTGCATTTGAAATGTCTTTATTCATTTGTGATTTTGGAACTTTTATATAAAAACTTTCTCTGCCATTAAAAGAATCTGTTTGAGTTCCACTTCCATTTGTAATTATTGTTCCTTCAGGTAAATTAGCTGTAGCAGTAATCATATATGATGCCATATCAACTGCACTTGAAACATCAACCTTTTGTACATAATAATTGCCATCCTCATACATACTACCTGTTGGTGTTAATGTTACCATTGGATCAGATGGTTGTTGACTTCCATTTCTTGCCTCATTTACAATTCTTTTAATTGCATCTGCTATTCTTTGACCTTTAGCATCTCCACCTCTATATCTATCAGGATTCCATCCATATAAAGCACAATAAACAGCTTGTTTTGTCGCTAAATATGCATCATCATCGTCGTCTACTCCTAGCTCTGATGCTGATTTATATGGATATCCATTAATAACTGCTCTCCATACTAAAACATTATCAATCATTGAATCTACAGTTACTCCATAATTTCCATTTTCTACTACCCCAGGTAAATCGCTATTTACACAATAAGCTGGGTATTCAACACCATTATATGAATAAAAAGCAGGGTTACAAATTACATAGTACCACCCTCCTCTTTCATCATTCCAATATTGTAAGTGATATTCCATTTCACCTTTTCCATAAATTTCTGCAGAGTTTATCTCTGTTGCGAATACTTTTCCAAAACTAGAAAGTATCGTCATCATAACCATCATTATTGTGGCTACAAATTTTTTAGTTTTATTTATCATTTCTTTTTCCTTTCCACTAAAAAAGACACTTCAACAAGTGCCTTCTTAATTATTAAATTTCTAAATCTTCCTCCATAGTTTCTTGCTTATGGTCTTGTAATAATTTTATTAATTCTTCTGTATCTTTATATTCTTGATCGTTTTTATCTTCAATTTCTTCTAAGTCTTCTCTTAACTTGGTTATTAAAGAATCAGGATTTCTTTCTACATCATCGTATATATCCTCAAATAATTCTCGCCTTGCCTCATCATCAACTGCAATATTACCATATTCATCGCAAAGCTCATACCAATAATAACCGCTTAAGTAATCTATTATTTTTTCTGTTATTTGTTCAGGTTCCATAGCCCTCCCTTCTGACTTATATGACATAGCATTCAGTCCATACATAACTTCCATTTAAATAATAATCTCTTGCATAAATTCTTATAGTACCAAATTTTGATTTAATTTTATCTGCAACACGCTTTTCAGAAAATGTAAATTGATTTGTTAAATTCACAATCGAACTATCAACAACAACATTGTATCCATATGTTTGCATATCTTCTGAAACATTATTATTGATGGCATTTTTAATATTATTAATCATAGCAGTATTTTCTTTATATTCAACCACATCTTCCTTTGGAGTATCTGGTATAACTGGTTCAGGTTCAGGCTCTTGTTGTATAACTGGCTGTTCTTGAACTTGAGGTTCTTGTACTATTTCTTGAGTATTACTTTGTGCAGGAACTGACTCACTTTGAGTTTTTGATTGTTCCTGTTTAGTGGTTTGAGTATTGCTTTTATTAGTAGAAATATTTTTATTACTTGTCTCGAACACAGCTTGATTATCTACCTCAATTGTTTCAGACTCCTGCTCCGTCGTTTCTTGCTCTGTCTTATTTTCTATTGTTTCAATTTTATTTTCCTCAATCTTATTTTCTTCTTCTGATACTACTTCATTATTACTTATCGCTGATGTGTTTGCCTTATCATCTGTTACAACTTTATCATTTGTCCATTTTTTATTCAAAAAGAAAATTCCTAATGCAGTACAAATTACTAGAAATATTATTAATATGATATACCAATATTTTTTAATAAATACCATAAAAATCTCCCCTTTTTGTTCTATTGTAACTCTTGTATCTCCGTATTGCAAGTCATTTCTGTTGCTTGTACACATAGTCTTTGTTCTCTTCTGTTTGGTATGCAAGTAATCATTGTCAATTTATTTTCTTTTGTATTTTCTAATAGACTCCAGTCTGTTTCAAAAATAGCTTGGATATTATCAACCTTATATGTTCTTTCATAAAATTTAGTTTTATATTTTACAATATCACCAACTTCAAGCTCATTTAATCTAGCAAAGAATGAATCGCCATAACCTCTATTATGTCCTGCTAACCCAACATTTCCATCATAAGTTGCTGTTGTTTCAATATGTCCTATGTAGTCTTTAAGAACATCGTTGGTTGATCCTTCCTTAACAGTTACATTCAATCCTATTTTTTCAATAGTTAGAATTCCAAGCACAGAATCATCCCAGACATCTTCAACTTTATCATAAGTTACATTTTCAAATTTGGAATCAGTTTTAATACTATCAACATCAGCTAAATTTGTATTTAAATATCTATCAATAGCATACCATCCTATTCCAAATATAGTAATAAGAATGCAAACAATAATTAACACAATTCGAAACTTTTTCAACTTTAATCACCTCCTAAACCAATACTTCGAATTCTCTATTTTGTATATTATAATTATATTGTTTGTCGAAATATTTGAATTTTACAGACTTTCCTCTAATCTTTTTATATAAAGATTTTGAAATTATAATTTTATAACTTCTAGACTGATAATTATATGGAGTTAAGTCTACAAACATTTTGCCTTCACTTAAATGTGCTTTTCTAACAAATACATATTCTCCATCTATTAAGTTATAGATTTTTACATTTTTTGAAGTTAGAAGAACAATACCACATACACAAAGAATTCCTGTTGTTCCAATTACTGCTTGTGGTACAGCTTTGTTTTCTTCCTTTTTAGTTTCAGGTTTAATGCTCTCTACTTCTTTGTATTTTGCAGTAAATGTTGTTGTATCTTTTACTTGTTTTTCAAGAGTTCCTGCATATCTAACTTTAGCTATATAGCTTGTAACTATTGTTCTTGTATTTTTCCCTTCATATTTCATCGTTCCACTATACTTAACAGGAACTTGACTTCCGTCAACTTCTTCTGTTTCTGTTACATCCCATACTGGATCTACAAGATAATAAGTTAAACCATTCTCTTTTATTTCTTTAGGAATATTATTCAATTCATTACTAGAAACATTTGTATATTTTCTTTGTAAATAAACTTTATATTCCTCTTTATAACTATCAGCAGGAGCTAATTCTATTGAAGAATCATCTCTTGTTATAGTTCCTTTAAATCCATCATCTTCTATATTTTTTGATTCATCAAAATAACTAATAGCTGATGATTTATAACTTGCATCAATTATTTTTTCTTCAGTAGTTTCATAATTTTTGCTTTCTGTTTTTAGATTATCTTTTCTTTGAACATCTTGTAATTCATACTTTTTTCCATTTTCGACTATTGTCTTATTCATTGAATCATAGTATTCTTGTGATGCACTATAATCAACTTTTTTACTCTTTTCGATAACATTTGGGCTTGTTGCAAAACTAAAACCTACATTTACTAACATTAGTCCTGTAACTCCAAGTGTTACTAACATTTTCTTATTCATATTTCCTCCATTTCTATTTCAAGCCAAATCCCTGAAATACTAAATTTCTTAATTGCTCATTAACAAGAATTGTTAAACCAATAGATGTAAATATAAAAATTGCAACATAACAAATAAATTTTACAAGTCTTGTTATTGCCTCTAAAAGCAATGAAAAAAGATACACCTGATTACTAGGCATATCTGTTCTACTTATTTCTTCTTTTTTATTTCTTGATTTAATAAATGTTTTTATTTTACCAAAGAAATCTTTAGTTTTATTTTCTTTTTTAATTACTTCTACTCTTTTCTTGAATTTTTTTGCATCGTTCTTTTGTAATCCATTTTGACTTAATGCTGTTATCAATTTTTGCTCTATTATATCAGTATCAAATTCATTTATTATGTTATAAAAACCTAGATCGTAAAGGTTAGTTAATACTGCATTTTGCTCATCATAATTCGTTGCCAATATAATAACTCTTGTTTTTCCATATAATTTAGAAAAATTATATATACTTTCAATAATTTCTGTTTCAGTATTTTTTAACAGACTTAAGTCAACAATAAAATGCTTTATTAAATTAAAATTAACTTTTGTTTCTTTCATATATTGCTTTATATCTATTTCTTCATTCATAGAGCTTAATATCAATATATTTTTCATTTTACATATCTTTTGTATTATTCCATCATTTTCTGCATTTGCAATATAACTAATCATCAGCTCCCCTCCTAGTCAAGCCATTGCTCTTCATATGGCACATTATAAGTTACATTGTTCACTTGTAATTGTTGAACTTGATTTTCCTCTTGATTATCTTTTTTAATTCCTAATTTCCAAAAGTTATGATTTAATATGCTAATTGTTACTAAAATCACAACTATAATTGAATATAGAATCACTTCCTTCTTTAATGATTTTTCCATTTCATCCTCCTATGTTTCACTAAATAAATATGGTGCAGGGTCTATTTTTGACTTATCTGCTTTTCTGATTTCAAAGTGTACATGGTCTCCTGTTGAATTTCCTGTGCTTCCTTGTGTGCCAAGAATCTGCCCTTCAGATACTTGTTGACCTTGAGAAACAACTATTGAATCATTTCTCATATGTGCATAAAAAGTGTAAAATGTTTCTCCATTTTCATCTATATGTTTAACTTCAACACAATTACCATATCCATTTTGCCATCCTGCCCAAGTTACTTGTCCTTCTTTTACGCATAAAGCGTGACTTCCTACATCTCCAACTAAATCAATACCTGAATGAAAACTACCTCTCTCTCCGTGTAATAGGATGTGTTCTATATCCAAATTTACTAGTTACTACCTTAAAATTCTCAACTGGAGTTAGGAATTTTCCTTTATATTGAAATACTCCTATATTTTGACTTGAAGAACTATTATATTGTGGCTTTTGTTTATCACTTGGCAAATGAATTACATATTTTTCATAATATGCTGCACACACTAAAACAACAAATAATACAATTCCTATTATTATTTTGAATTTAAGTGATACAAGTTTCATCTTATCCTCCATCAATAATTCTCATCAATTATTTTTCTTTCTTTGTTTGGAATTCTTATTGTTGCATAAATTTTTCTTGTACCTGCAGAAATTAAACAATTACCCTTCTGTGCATTATAAATTAAACTTTCTTCTTTTTTAGAAAGTCCAAAGGTTTTAACAATATCTCGTAGGTCTTGTCCATCAGATTTAAAAAATAATTTATATGTACTATTAGCAAGTAAACTCTGACCATATAACTTAATCTTCTCATTTAAAAAATCTTCTATTGATTGAGTTATAACAACAATTGATGAATTATACTTTCTTGCTCTTTTACTTATATTTCTTAAATACTCCAATGTTTGAGTAATATTAGGGTCAATTAAAATATGGCATTCATCAGCAATTAGTATATCTTTTTCTTCTTTGTTTCTACTTAAAATCTCCCACGCATAACTCATAATGTTATAATACTGTGCTCTTTTATATGGTGCTTGGAACTCTTGCATATTTTTAGTATTAAAAGCTGTTATCCTACTATCTATTTTTAAATCTGTATAACCATTCCATATTGTAGATGCCTGACCTACTGCAATCGGTCTTAATAAAGAAATTAATTTTATATATTCATCTTTACTTTGGCTTTCATTTTTCTTAATTAAATACTCATACAAATCAGATAGTATTGGAAAATCTGTGCTTTCAAATTTTGAAATATCAGTTTCTTTAGTAATTCCAAATTGCTCATATAGTTCTTCTAAAACTAAATCAAGTGCTGAAAA
Source organism: uncultured Clostridium sp. (assembly GCA_947165355.1). Classification (GTDB taxonomy): domain Bacteria; phylum Bacillota; class Clostridia; order TANB77; family CAG-508; genus CAG-492. The sequence goes on along the minus strand of CAMUZZ010000003.1, from coordinate 47,928 downwards.
TTCTAAATCAGTTAAACTTGGAAATAGTATTTCAAAAAAAGTATGTAAGAATTGAAAATGTAGAGCTATTGCATTTAAGTTTTCCTCATCATCCATATTTACTCTAATTTGTAAAGGATTTAATATTTGACCATTATTACTTCCTCCACAATTTACAATCTTTCCTTTTAAATTTTTTACTAAAAAACTATACTCATCTTCAGCATCAATAATTAGGATTCTACTTCTAGGTAATTCATTATAAATTAAATGCTTAATTGTTAAGCTCTTTCCAGAGCCTGAACTACCTGTAACAACCATATTGCTATTTGTTCTATCAGCATCTTTTTGCCACATATTAAAAATTATAATTCCACCATTTTGATTAATTCCAAAGTAATAACCTCTTTTATCTATAAAAGTATTTGTATTAAAAAGAAAACCTCCAGTAAAACTAGAAGTTAATATATTTCTTTTAAAGTATTCAGTTAGTTGTGGTTGAATTGAAAACATTGGAGCTACTGACTTAATACCTTCTTTTAGCAAGAAATTTGTTATAGGTCTTATTTTAAGTTGTAACTTTTGAACTTCTCTTTCAACCTCTTTAGATTTTGTTATTAAATCCTTTTCTTCCTGTGCAAATACACATACATAAATTGTTAGGTAAGATACTACTTCATTATTATTAATCATTCTATTAATAATATCAGATGCCTCTTGAACTTCAGCCTCACGCATTTGTTTTATAGACTCATTTTTTGCAACTTTAGAAAGACTTGTTGCATCTCTAATTCTAGCATCTAAACTTTCTATTAATTGCGTATTATCTGTTGGCTCAATATTTATTGAGTAAATTGCTCCTGTATTTTCAACAAGTTTGGCAAGCCACCCCATCTCAACATTTGATGGATAATGAACTATTGTATAAATTTTTGCAAATCTATCACCTAAATATAACTTATTTTTTTCAAACTTTAATCCTCCGAATCGGAGTTATTAAGTTAATTAAATCATAATTATTTTGTATTTTTTGTTTCAATATCTTCTTCCTTTGATAGAGCTTCCTCAACTCTTTTCTTTGCAATTTCATAGTATTTTTTATTTATTTCAAATCCTATAAACTGCCTTTTAGTATTAATTGCACCTACAAGTGTTGTTCCACTTCCACAAAAACAATCTAATACCACATCACCTTCCTTACTTGAATTTATAATATGATTTTCAATAAAGTTTAGATTCTTTATTGTCGGATGACCATATTTCTTTTTATCAATTTGATTTACTCCTGATATGAAATACTTATGTTTTGTAAAATAATTCCCATATAATTTGACTCCTTTTTCTCTTGCAAATACTACATATTCCGTATCAGGCAAATAGTTATTATTTATTAATGGGCTAGGGTTTTGTTTATGCCAAGTTAGTATTTCATAATTACAACCTAGACTAATAAAATAATCTAATAAATCTCTTACCTGTCTTTTAGAACAATATATGTAAATATTAATCTTTTTCATCTTTGGTAATAACAGGTCTAAAATTTGCAAATCAAACCCATCTTTCAAACCAATCAAATCATTTGCATAATTATTAAATGTTGATGTTTTTTTAACTCTATTCATATTTAATAAATATGGCGGATCCATAACAACTAAATCTATAGTTTTATCATCTAGTAATTTAATTCCATCAACACAATCCATATTATAAACTTCATTTGTTTTTAACATTAATCTCCTTTCCTTTAATTTGAACAATATTATCATCATAATCTGTTCCTTCTGACCTTGCAAACTCTGGAATTGTGAAACTTTTTATTAAAAGAATGATTTCTCTTTCATATAGTAAATTACTTCTATAGCCACAATTTTTTAAACGATTAATCCAGTTATTTGCTCTTTTCATTAGTTCGTTTTCAATGTTATCTTTATTTGAATCATATATCATTATATAAAACTCATTTTCTATGATGTTTTTATTTTCTACTATTTCTGTTGTAGAAATAATTCTATTATTAATTATCTCAATTCCAACATCATCATCGATTTTTCGTTTTAGTTCTTCCTGTTCTTCTATATGTTCAGAAATATCAACTGCTCTTGGTATAACTAAAATCTTATATGGCTGTTGCTCTTCACTAAATTCTATACTAGAAAAATTCATCTTTGATTCAAGCTCATCATCAGTTAGAAGTTCAATATTAATTGGCTCAACTTTAATAAACTGGATAACATGTCCATCTAGTGTGTATAAAAAATTTTCTTTAATGTTTTTTACATTTAAGAATTCGTTAAGCGACTGATTATTTGCAGTCGCATTATTTCTTTTTTGGTATAATTTCTGAAATAACTTTATTATTAGAATCACCTCTTTCATATCTATAATCTTTTTGCATTATACTAAATTTAAAAATGTTTTTAATTGTATCAACCATTGAGAAATTATTATTACCTTTAATAAGTGAAATAACAGAAATCACAATAGCACCTATAACAATTAAAGTAGCTATTATTGTTTGATTTGTGATCTTGTAATAAATAAAGGCTATAATTCCTGCTATTGCTCCAACTATTATAGTTTTTATTAATTCATCCATTCCAAATCCAACGAAAAACTCTGTTTTTAATTGGATTTGCCTTGGAATTTTAATCATTTTCTTTTTATCCTCCATTATTTGCAGAGTCACCTCCTTCAGTATTTTCTGAAGTTGAATTATTTTCCTTGTTTTTTTCTTCCTCTTCTTGCCTTTTCTTTTCGTTGAATTCATTCTTTAATCTTTGATATTCAGGATAAGTAGTATCTCTTGAAAAAATCATACCATCTGAATCTCTATAATATTTGATATCTGCAAAATACCCTTTAAAAGTACCTTGAGATTCAGAGAAAAGCCTTATGAAACTTACATTTTCTACAACTTTTCCTGTACTATAAAAACCTACAACACTTACATCATCTAGTGAATCATTATCATCTAATCCTGCAATTTTCTTGCCTGAATCTGTTACAACATACCACTTTCCATCAATATTTAATGTTTCTCTTCCTTGGCAATCTTTATCTTTTAATTCTTCTATTGTAGATTTAGATTCTTTTTCATCTACAATTGCAATCTTATCTCCATAATATGATTTTGGAATATCGACAAGTGTTAGAGAAACAGTTATTAATATTGTTGCTAAAAGTAAATGTTTAGTTAGCTTTAAATATCTACCTTTCATCTCAGGCTCAACTGCAATTTTTATCATTAAAACTACAAAAGCTATTCCTGCAATAGAGATACCTATTATTTTTAGTGAATTTATAACATTATTTAACGTCTCCATTAATGTCCCCTTGGCAACAATGCTCTCATTGTTCTTGCCGAATTTCCTAATGCTCTTAATGGGCTTGCCGATGGTTTAACCATATATTTGCTCATTATAGCTGGAGTATTTACAGCTACAACTGCAATCGCTATACCATAAATCAGCTTATTAATCATAATAGTTGCTATTGAAATATTTAATAAAGTTAGTTGTATAACTACCGTAAATGCCGTCATTAAAAAACTTCTAACATAGTCTGGAAATACACCTCCATCTGAATTCAGAAGTCCTATACAAGCAAATGGAATTGCAACTCTCATAACTAATAATTCAATACCTTTCATTATAAATTGACATATTAGTAACAGCCAACAAATAAGCATTACTAAACAAGCAACTGCAGTGAATATACCACCTTGAATGTTGTTTGAAAGTGCCTCTGCTAAATTTATTTTATTAACATCTACAACTCCCAAAATAGAATTTAAGAATTCCTCAACTACTCCTACACCAAGTGTGTATATTTCTCTAAAACATAACATTACAATGACTGCTTTTAACATTCCAACAACTAACTGCATAGGATTTTGTTCGTTATCTCCGTTCTCGCATTAAAAAATAAGTTTTAATTGCTTTTGTAATAAAAACTATAACCAATAACGATGTAGCAAAATTAAAAACAATTTGGTAAATTTGATTGAAATCTATTCTTGCCTTCATAAACATAGTTCCCTCTGGTATATACATTAGTTCTCTTTCGATATAAAAAACTAAATTAAGCATACCATTAAATAATGAATTCAATGTTGATTCAGAACCACCTATAAAGTTCTGAATTAATTCTACAAGCATATCAGTCATTTAAATCACCATCCTTCTACTACGCTGGAGCTGTTCCAGTTTGTTGATAGAAACTTAAGATAGTGTTAATTACTGCTAAACCACAAGTTATTAAAATCATTGCAATTAATGTAGTCTTTATATTTTGAATATTTCTTCTTCTTTCGCCCTCATCATTTGTTTTTAGGCAATACACATAGTATATAAAATATCCTCCACAAATTGTTATGCCTATTCCTGTAAGCCAACTAATTATTGCATTAACTAGATTTTTTGTTCCAGTTACTAAAACACTATCATCTAGTGAAGCTCCCAATACAGTCTGACTTATAAAAGGACTTAAAAAAAGCATTACTCCTAGTAATACTTTTCCAACAACTTTTAAACTTTTTTTCATTCTTCCTTGTTCCTTTGGATTTTATCCTTAATAAAATCAATTTTATTTATTTTTACATTATCTTCTGTGCTTTCCCATATATCCCAAATCTTAATTTCTTGAATTGGTCTTTCTTTTCTCTTTAGTTCTCTACTAATTCTTAACTCTAGGTTTTCTTCTCTAGTTCCCATACCATTTAGTTTATTAAAATACATTTTTGAAATGTCAGGTATAGTTGTAATTGCTGGTGGCTTTCCTGCTAACATCACAATAGCATATGGATTTTCTATTTTTAGCACTTCGTCTGGTGTTAATAGTTTTCTAGAAATTAAACTCATACTACTACTTGTTTTATCAAATTTATTATTTGAGTTACTACTTTCACCATAGCTTTGAGCAGTATATGTTCCGAAGTCTTTCTGAAATTTTAGTTGCAGTATCAACATTCCCAGTCTTTAAATAAATCAAAGCACAGTTATCAATTATATTTTGTGCTCCTTCTTTTCCATACTTTTCCTCAATTTGTGCAAAACTTTGTAGGCACACTATAAATCGTATGTTTCTACCGTCTAGATACTGTTAACATACTTTGAAATGTATCTATTTTAGTGAAATTTGCAAACTCGTCTAACACAAAATTCATCCTTATTTGTAGTTCTCCACCTTCTTGTCTACTTAATTCTACTAAACTAGTATAAATTTGTTGTACCAACAAACTTGCAAGTTTATGATATGTTTCTCTATCATCTGGTAGTAAAACATAAATCGCAGTTTTTTCTCTTGCAAATTGCCTTAAATCAAAGTCCGATTTTTGTGTACAATTAGCAACATATTCATTTATAAATAATTGTAGTGTAGAAAGTGCTGCCGCCACAAAGCTACCTCTAGTTTTACTTGGTGCAGTTCCGTGCAACAGCATAAAACTTTTTAATAGGATCGTTTGCATCTTTATTTGCCATATATGAATCTATTGGCATTTTTCCATCTTTATTAATCTTAAACATTTCAGCTACAAAGTAATACGCATTAGGTAATGTTTGAAGTGCTCTATTGCCTTTATTTTCGAGTATTACCGCCATTAGTGCTGTCTTAATTACAGACATTTCTCCATTAGTCCATATTGGCTCTGTCTTATCATTTTTTTGCACTAAAATATTAACCATATCACTAACTAAACTTTCTGCTAAAGGTATATTGTCATCTTCTACTGCATTTATTATTATATCTAAATAGTTATACCAATTACTTTTTAAAAAGTTGATATAATCAAGTGCAATTACATTATATCCAAGCTCTTTTAGTTTTTCTGCAGTATATAAATATAACTCACCTTTAACATCAGAAATAAAAATATTTTCACCTGCTAATCCAAGCATTGTAATTGTTGGAATTATAATTGACCTACTCTTTCCAGAGCCTGAACTTCCAACTAATAATGTATGAATCTTATCTTTTATATAATAAACTCTGTCTTTATTTCCTTTTCTTTCAAAATTTGTAATGATTCCTCCTGAAGAAAATGATACTTCATTATAATCTTGATTTCTATCTATTTCATTACAGGCAAAAACTCTTTCATAATCCTTTTTATTTAGCCACCATCCTGTTCCATATTGACCTTGACCTACTGGTTTTGGAACTTTTATCTTTGGTGTAAGTTCAATTTGTTCACTATGGTAAATGTTTTTTTTATTATTTGAAATAAATAATAAAAAAGATGCTACAATTACTTCACTTATAATGAAGATTATTAGCACTGGTTTATTATTTACTATAGTTTGAATTATTGATTCTAAACTTATATGTAATAAGCTATCAAAATTATTGCTCATTATAAAATGTATTGATACAGAAAAATATGCTGTAATCCATACACTAAATATAAGAGCAACTATTAATAAGATTCCTCGTTTAATAGTAACCTCCTGTTATCTCAATTCATCAATTGAATTCCTCCCTTCGTTTTAAATTTTTATAAATACATCACCTCCAATTAGAATTCATCCCAATTGAATTCTGATGAATTTTGCTTTAATTTTGCAAGTTCTTTTTTAGCTTGTTTTGACAATTGTTTCTTCAAATGTAGTTCATAAAATCTGTTGTATTTATTTTGTTCATTTGCTTGGAATTCTAGTATAGTTAAAATATTATCCAACAAATCTCTTGTATCATTGTTAGCTCTAATAAATGTCATACTTGGATTTCTTTCATTTATCCAAGCTCTTTCAATATCTAAAATTTGATTTCCAATTAATTTAATAACTTCTTCTCCAGTCTCTTCCTCAATTTTTTGTTTTGCCTCTTCGAGTTTTTCATTATTTGTATATTTGAATTCAGCTAACTTTTGTTTAGCTTTAATATACTTATCAATTTCATTTTGGCATTGTGGAGATAACTCTATTATTTTAATTGCTATTTCATTAACCTTTGCAAGTATTTCAGGATATGCTTTCAAATATTCATATTTGATACTTCCTGTTGTATTTTTCAATTCGTCTTTTAATACTAGCATTGCATCTACTACTTCTTTTATTTCTTCATCTTTCAAAATACTTCTTACTCGATGATTTTGAAATGCACTCTTTTGATATTTCATTAAATCTCTTACAAACTTTTCATCAAGATTTGCTTTTTTTAGCTCTTGTAAAATATAATTTTCACCAGTTATATTTTTCTTTGCCAAATCCTTATCTTGATATATTGGAAGTAAGTCTTCTTTAAAAACATCATTTATAAACTCATTTCTCATTTTATTAATTTCTTTATATTTTATAAAATAATTTCTGTTGCTTTTACTCCAAACAAAAAACTGCAGATGAGGATGTCCATCCTCATAGTGAACTGCTCCTAAATACTGCAAGTCACTTAACTTTATATTCAATTTTTCTGCTATACTTGGAAGTCTATTTTCTAATAATTTCTTCCATTTTTCTTGATCGTAGTAACCTAATCTTTCTGCATCAAATTCTGTAAGTGAAACTAGACCTCTATATATTGGAACTTTTGCTTTTGCCAAGTCATCAATATAATTAATAATACTAGAAAGATTTTCTTCACTTTGTATATTCGGAAACTTATCTACAATTCCAAACAAGCCGTGAGTTGTTTCCTCGTTTCTAATTACATATTCGCTATTAGCAATATAATCTGTATAAGTTTTATGCTTAAAATATGTACTTCTTTTATTAGGGTTATATGCTTTAAATATAAAAATCAAATTACTCATATTTTACATTTCTTGTTCATCCTCTTCGGAATCTTCATCTTCAAAATAGTTTTCTTCTTGCTCAATATTCATATATTTTATTACATCTTTATCTGCTCTATATTTATTTTCTAACTCTCTTAAATTTTCAGGAGTACAACCACAATCAAATATTGCATAATAGCCTTGTTTATGTCCCTTAATATCATAAGCTAAAGTTTTCTTTCCTAAATCCTGTACTCCAACTTTTGCATTAGTTAATTCTTTTATATAATTTTTATATTGCTTTATTTTTTCTTTTTTTGCATCCTCTTCAATTTCAGTATTAATTATTATAATGCTTTCATATCTTTTCATAATGATATCCTTTCAATTTAGATTCTAATAATCTAAATTATTCTTTTCTATATACATTACCTATACTATAAAAATCTGCAAGTTCTTCTTTTGATATATCTTCTGTTTTTCTACTAACAAAATAGTTAGCTTTTTCTCTTGCACTTTTTACAATTCCAATAAAATCATTGTGAAATTCATCACCTAATATTCGTTTCATCATTTCACCAACTGCATAAGTATTTACTGCACTTATTCTTACATTATTAGCATATAATTTTCTTTGAGAATTGATAAATCCATCTAATTTCATATCAATTAATTTGCTCAATTCTTTAATTACAAAGTCAAGATTATCTTTATACATTTGAATATCTAATTCCTTATCAATTCCTGCTCGGACAAACTCTGAAACATTATTATATGAACTTTTTGCAACAACTTTTTGGATCATATCCCTTTTACTTTCAGGAATATTTATTGCAATTCTTACTAGCTTCTCTTGTTTATTTTCAACCTCCAAAACTCCATCCTTTCTCCCAACCTCAGTCGTTCAAAATTGCCCTCAGGCAATTTTGCAGGAACAGGGAGTCTACTCGACTCCCGTGAACAGCCTAAAAGCGTAGCTTTTAGCGAGTCCACTCTCAAATTATGGGGTGCACTTTTGTTGCACTCGAAAATTAAGGGTATTTTTACTCAAATTCTTCGTCATCGTAGTAATCTTCCTCGTCTTCATCTTCATATTCATTGTCAGATATATCAACATATTCTCCTATAATTGCAATCGCATCATAGTAACTATGTGAGTTGGTAATTCTATTAACCATCTCTTCAGATTCTTCTCGCATTCCATTATGTTTTAAAGTTCTTGATGCTATTCCCATTAGATTAAAAATGTTTCCATCCTGTCCAATTAATGCACATTTAGGTTTCTTTTTTTCTTTACTATCTTCTGCAATTTTAAAATACTTTTCTTCAATAGGTTTGTACTCTTCAAATTGAAAATCTTCTTTCATTTCTTTAGAAATAAATCTTATAATTTCTTCAATTTGATATGGTCTCAAATCTTTATTATAAACTCTATTAAGTTCTTCTTTTTCTTCTTCTGTTCCCATACTCATTTCCAATGGTGATTTGTTTATGTACTTCAAATCCATAAGAGCTTTAGCAAGTGCCTCTCTATATTCTGTATCAAGTTCTTCTAAATCTATTTGTATATCTTTAATAGTAACATTTGTATTTTTCATTCTAATTCTTCATCCTCCTCATCTTCAACTGACTCATTTTCAGTTTGTGATTCTTCTTTATTTAAGTCTTCTAAAAAGACTTCTACATTTGGATACCCAATAAAATTCAATGCTGTTTCTGTTCTTACATTACCTGCAGACCAAATTAAGTATTGTTCATCTTCTGGCTTTCTTAAATATATTTCTGCAGATGAATTTTCTTTTTTAGCATCTATATCTAATACTAATTTGAATTGAACACCTCTTTGTGACCATTGCTTTATATCATCCACCATTTTTTTATCTGCATTGCAATAATCTATTATTTCATCAGTATTTAAAATAATGCATTGCTTTTGCGTCTTTTCATAATTTGCATTTTTAATTTTTACTTCATTTATAGCTTGATTTCTTATTTGATTAATAAATCCAAATGGAGCTTCTAGCTCTTTATATTTAGCTGTATTTCTGTATTCAATATCATCAAATCCATCTCCAATTCTAAAAAATACATATCCACTTTTAGTTTCGTTTAAGTATTTTTCAAGCAATTGAACTTCATTAAATTCTTTATAATATTTGAAACTATCTCTTCTTATAAAAACACAATCAACACCATTCTTTGTATATTCACGAACAGTAGCCTCATCTTCATGTAATATATAATTACAAGCATTTCTATTTTTTTCATCTTTTTTCATTATTGCTAAATAGTCTTTTTTTGTTAAACACAATCGTAGGTCACTGTAATAACCCATATTTCACATACCTCCTCAAAATTCTCTCGCACGAGAATCGATTTTGTGCCACTTTCATTTTTTAGTAGGGTAGTTTTACCTCTAAAAAATGCTACATTTCTTCCTCTTCATCATCTTCAAACTCAAAAGATTCTGTTTCTTTGGGTTGTTCTTTTTCAAACATATCTTTAACTAAATTATTAGTAACTTTTATTGTTCTTTCGTTGAACTCTCTTTGCCAAGCACCTTCATTTCTAGACCAGTGAAAACCATTATGTTTTAAATTATTTCTAACTTCTTCATTTGGTTTCTCATCAAATAGAAATTGAATTCTATTAATTTCTTTGTTATGAATAACTTTTCCTCCAACAAATTCCTTGTCTTCAAATTCTATTTTTTCTAAATTTTCAAGTCTTGAAATTCTTCTTTTTGTTTCTCTTATCCTTGCTCCTATATTTTGAAGTTGCCAAGGCTGATGTTCTTCATCTGCTTTTATAAGAGCTCTCTGTCTTTCTAAATACTCCAACTTTTCTTTCAACTTTGTCATAGCATTTGGATCGTCATTATAAATAACATTTGAATTATTCATATCTTTTGCTTTTTCTTCATAATACTTTTGTTTCTTATCTTCTTCGATTGATTTTCCAATGTCTTTCCAAGCTCTTTCGTGTAATCTTCTAGCCATCTTTTCTGAATGATGACCAATAATTATTGGCTGACCGAGGTGTCATTTCTAAAATTCTATTGGCATTAGAATTCATATACTGCCTTGACTTCTCTTCAGCTTTTTGTGCTAATCTTCTGTATGTTTCTTGTCTTGCTTTTCTTCGTTCCTCGTAGTCTGCTCTTCCTCCCATTTACTATCTTCTTCCTTTCCCACTATCACCATACAGTGCAGTGCTATTGCAATAAATCCTCCAATCATTGCTCCAACTATAAAACCTATACTAAACATAGCAATTTCCTTTCCAACAAAAAAAGACCTTGCTATTGGTGTGTGATTTTAACTCTTCATACACCTAATAACAAGTCTTTTTATATTTGTTTTAATTCTTCCCAAGTAAATCCATCCCTACCAAAATGTCCATAATTAGTAGTCTTTGAATAAATTGGCTCTTTTAATTTTAAATATTCTATGATTCCTTCAGGAGTCAAATCGAAAGTATCTTTAATTATATTTATAATATCAATTTCTGGTATTCGATTTGTTCCAAAACAATCAATATAAAATGATATTGGATTTTTCATTCCTATACCATAACTAATTTGTATTTCACATTTTCTTGCTAATCCATTTGCAACAACACATTTTGCAATATGTCTTAACATATAGGATGCTGACCTATCAACTTTTGTTCCATCTTTTCCTGAAAAAGCTCCCCCTCCGTGATGAGCATATCCTCCATAAGTATCTACAATAATTTTTCTTCCTGTTAATCCAGTATCTGCTACAGCCCCTCCTATAACAAATTTTCCTGTTGGATTAATGACAAATTTTGTATCTATATCTATCATATCAGGCTCAACAACTGGTTTGATTACTTTTTCTATTATATCATTTTCAAGCTCATCCATATCTGCATTTGCATCGTGTTGAGTTGAAATCAATATTGTATCTATTCTAAATGGATAGTTATTCAAATACTCTGCAGTAACTTGAACTTTTCCATCTGATTTCAAATATGGAATTATTCCTTCTTTTCTTACTTCAGCTAATCTATGAGCCAATTTGTGAGCAACATCTATTGCATATGGCATTAGGCTTTCTGTTTCATCACAAGCATAACCAAACATTATTCCTTGATCTCCTGCTCCACCTTCATCAACTCCAATTGCAATATCGTTACTTTGCTTAACAATATTTACATTAATTTTACAAGTTCTATAATCCATACTTGTTTCTTCATCATTGTAACCTACTTCTTTTAATTTTTCTCTTGTAATTTTTTCAATATCAATATTTGCATTTGATGTTATTTGTCCTGCAATAGAAACTTGTCCATTAGATATAAATGTTTCTACTGCTACTCTCGAATTTTTATCTTGTTCTAAACAAGCATCTAGGATTGAATCTGAAATATAATCACATACTTTATCAGGATGCCCTTCTGTGACAGATTCACTAGTTAAAAAATATCTTTTGTAGTTATTCATATAATCCTTCCTTTCACTTCGCACCACAATCGATTTTGTGGCATTTTCATAACTAACTAGAGTAACTATCCCTTATTAAAATTTTTCTTCTGTGCGTTTCATTATATTTTTAGCATCACCTCCCTTAAATTTACCTCTGAAAAGCAATCTAAAAAAATATATAATATTTTTATTAAATCTTTAATAACTCTTTTATCTTCATCGTTTTCAAATAATTCATATATTCCATCAAAGAGAATTTTACAATACAAATCTTTTTCCTCATCTGAGAGAGTTTCAAATTTTTTAAAATCACTTTCAATAAAAAAAGAGATATGTGCCAAAGTTAATCTTTGTAACATATCTTTATCAGCTTTATTATAAATAGTTAATCCTATTATTGAATCCATTATTATTTCATCAAATTTTTTTAATGATTTTTCATTAATCTTATATATTTTATTTTTAATTTTTGAATCGTTCATATTACCTCCAAATCTTTTTTCAAAAAAAATAAAGCATAAAAATGCTTTATTTAGAGAAAAACTTTAACTTATTTTTTATTTAATTTGACCAATCAACCTTTAACCAGGTTGTTTTTAATTATGTCAAACTGGTCAATTTTTGACTAATTTTTTGCTAATTTTATAGCTTTTTTTCAATTTTATTGAAACGATGTAACGCAGTAATATCAACGGTTTCTTAACTTTCCTTACGACCCATCAACGCCACGCATTCAACATGGCTTGTAAATGGAAACATATCTACTGGCTGAATGCTTTTTATCTCATACTCCTCTTCCATTATTTTTAAATCTCTAACCATCGTGGCAGGATTACAACTTATGTACACAACTCTTTCCGTTTTTAATTTTAAAATATTCTCTATCGTTTTTTCATCTAATCCTCTTCTAGGGGGATCAACAATTATAACATCTGGCTTTACTTTTTCCTTTTTTATTAAATCATCAAAAGCTTCCTCAACATCTCCGCAGATAAAATCTATGTTGTCAATATTGTTCAGAGCTGCATTGCTTTTTGCATCATCTATTGCTTGCTTTACAATTTCTATTCCATACACTTTTTTTGCATTCTTCGAAGCAAAAATACCTATTGTTCCAATTCCACAATATAAATCACAAACAACGTCATTATTTGTTATTTCTGCACCTTTAATAGCCTCATTGTATAGTACTTCGGCTTGAACTGGATTAACTTGATAAAATGACATTGGTGAAATTTTAAAAATGTAATTACCTAGTTTGTCTGTTATGTATCCTCGTCCAACAATAGCTTCGTTTTTATCTCCCATAATTACGTTAGTATTTCTAGTATTAATGTTTTTTACTACTGTACGAACATTAGGAAATCTGTCAATTATGTTATTTGCAATTGTTAATTCACCTGGTATTTCTTTCCCATTAACAACAATTATAACCATTATTTCATCTGTTTTTATTCCAACTTTAGTAATTATATGGCGTACAAGTCCGCTTCCAGATTTCTCATTGTACACACTTACACCAAAGCTTTTCATTTGTTCCAAAACAAATTTAGCAATGTCATAGGATATTTCTTTTTGAATTTTACATTCTTTTATTGGAATAATTTCATGAGTTCTTTTGGCAAATACGCCAAAAACAGGCACCCCATCTTTGTTTGTACCAACTGGATATTGCGCCTTGTTTCTATAATTATATGGATTTTCCATTCCTATTGTATCTTTAACCGTAATTTTATTTGTTAAAGATTTATTAACTAAATTTTGTACTTTTTCCTTTTTTATATTTAAAGTTTCTTTGTAATCTATATGGCGTAGGTTGCATCCACCACATCTTTTATATGTGCTGCAATCTGGTTCGGCTCTATATTTAGATGGCTCTATTATTTCAAGTATCTTTCCAAAAGCATGAGACGATACAACTTTAACAATTAATATTTTGCACTTTTCGCCTTTAATTGCACCATCAACAAAAATTGCGAAATTATTAATTTTCGCAATTCCTTCTCCTTCAAAACCATTATCTATTATATCAACTATGTATTCCTTATTTTTCTCAACTGGAACTTCCAAATTTTCCACTCCTTCATGAATAAACGTGTATTATAATCCTTTTTTGCTTTCTCTTACTGTTTCCCTAAAATCCTGATCTTCTTCCTTGTTTCCTAAAATCTCGTCAACATCTATCTTAAATTTTTTGAATATTTCTTCTCCATCATCTAAACCTAAATCTTCAAAATACTTTTCCTTCACAGAAATACCTCCTCATTCCAAACAATATAAATCTATATTAAAATTATGTATGTTTTCTTCTATAAATTTAATATTTTGCTTTTATGTGAACTTAAATAATTTGCTCCGTCCCCAAAATTTAAATAATTTCTATTCCTACTGGGCAATGGTCGCTTCCCATTACTTGGTCGTAAATAGTTGCATTTGTCACATTTTTTATAATATCTTTTGAAACCACAAAATAGTCTAGTCTCCAGCCAACATTTTTAGCTCTGGCATTTCCCATGTAGCTCCACCATGAATATTGAATTTTGTCTGGGTTGTAGTATCTAAATGTATCTATAAATCCGCTTTCTAGTAGTTCTGTAAACTTAGATCTTTCTTCGTCTGTAAATCCTGCATTTCCACGATTTCCCTTTGCGTTTTTAATGTCTATTTCTTCATGAGCAACATTAAAGTCTCCACACACTATAACAGGTTTGTTCTTCTCTAATTTTTTTATGTATGCTCTAAAATCGTCTTCCCATACCATTCTATAATCTAAGCGAGATAAATCTCTTTTTACATTTGGAACATATTCGTTTATTACGTAGTATTTATCGAATTCCATTGTTATTATTCTTCCTTCGTGATCGTGCTCTTCTATTCCCATTCCATACGTTACGTTTAAAGGTTTAACTCTTGTGTATACTAAAGTTCCAGCATATCCCTTCTTTTCTGCGGGATATAAATACTGTGTGTATCCTTCTGGTTTATAATTAAACTGATCCTCTAATACTTTAGACTCTTGCATACAAAATACATCAGCATCAATTTTCTTAAAAAAATCGTCGAATCCTTTATTTAAACACGCTCTAAATCCAGCTACATTCCATGATATTAATTTCATTTTTATTTCTCCTTTTAGTTTTACATTCTTTACTTACTGAATTGCTTTACCAATTTTAACATTTCGTTACAATTATTTTGTATATCTGCTTTAGATAAATTTTGATCTTTATTAAAAGCCACACACTCAACTCCTGCATTTTTAAACATTGTATTTGTTATTTCAACTAAATCTCTGTGCGCGTACATACTTAAGTATATTACCTTCTTTATGCCAGCCTGAATGATTGCTTTTGCACATTCATTGCACGGAAATAATGTACAATATAAAGTAGTTCCTTTTAAGTCTACACCATGACTGTTAAGTATTGCATTAAGCTCCGAATGAGCTACCCACGGATCTTTAGTTGTAAATAGGCAGTTTGTTTTTTCTCCTTCGCTATCCCATGGAAATGTATCATCATCCATTCCTTTAGTTAAACCATTGTAACCTACAGAAATAATTCTTTTTTCGTCATTTACAATGCATGAACCTACTTGTGTGCTAGGATCTTTACTTCTTGTTGAAGACCACATTGCAAGTCCCATAAAATACTCATCCCATGTTGAATAAACTTCTCTTTTTGTTGTCATAGCTTACCTCCTACTTTTCTTTATTTTGCGTACATTTAAATTTTCTTGATTAAGTTACTCTTGCTCTTTGTAAGAGCAAAAAACGTGATATACTCTGTATAATGTATATCACATTTTTCTTAATTTTTAAAGGTATTTACTTAATTAAATACAATATTCTTTGCAACATCAAAGGTTGCATCTTCGTTTGTTAAAACTACATCAAAACTTTTCTTGTATATTTCCATATTGTTTTCTATGTTTTTATTTAAAAAGCCTACCGATAAAGTGTTATTCCATTCTTTTTGCGGAATTATGTTTTTATCTTCTATAAAATCTCCAAACAGAAGCCTAAATTCTTTTCCATCTATCATTCTATTTATTCTTGAATTAGCGTGACCTTCAAGCGTTTTATTTAGTGTGTGAATGATTGGATTATCATATTTAATCATGTTACCATTCTCATCAAACTTTCTAAAATTACTTATGATGTTCATATTATCGTATAAACAATTATTTTTTTGTAAAAATTTTTCAATAACATTTCCAATTCCAGCTGATAATATTACTACTGGTATACTATTTTCATGTAGTTCCTTTAGTAGCTCTTCTGCTCCCTTTCTAAAAAATAGATTACTAATTTCAATAGACTCTTCCAGTTTTTGTTTTGTTAAATGATTTTCATAGTACAAGTTCATGCATCTACCATACCATTCTTCCATCGCCTTATTTTTCTTTTCAAAGCCTATTGTATAGTCAAGTTCAATTGGTGCATAAATTTCATACAAAGCATTTAGTTTGCTTTTAAATTCTTCACCAAGTTTTCTTCCAGAAGCATCCCATGAATCACAACTGTCTTTTGCAGTAATTGTTTTGTCAAAATCCATTGCAACATAGTAGTTTCCTTTTGTAAGATTAAATTTACTTATTTTATCTTCGTTTATATATCTCATGTTTATTATTATCTCCTAATTTTAATGATTTATAATATTAATATTAGCAAACTTAAGAATTATAACCTAATTGTTAAATTATCTGCCACAGTTAGCTAAATACCTTTTATTTTTTTGGATTATAACATACAAAATGATAAAAAACAAATAAAAAAAACATAGCTAAAATGCTATGTTTTTTGGAGCAGGTAGTGGGAATCGAACCCACGTAGCTAGCTTGGAAGGCTAGGGTTCTACCATTGAACTACACCTGCATATAAAGTTCCTCAGAATAAAATATGGAGCAGGTAGTGGGAATCGAACCCACGTAGCCAGCTTGGAAGGCTGGGGTTCTACCATTGAACTACACCTGCACTTCATTCTTTGGAACGATTATTATTTTAATGCATGATTTAAAAATTGTCAATACCATTTTTCATTTTTTTCATTTTATCCAACTATCTTACTAAAAGTTTCGAAAAATTCTGTATTGTATTTCTTTAGATTGATTGGTGCTAACTCACTGTTTGTAAAACAATGCATAGTTTTTGCATCTATTACTACATTACCTGTTTTTAAATCAATTACTTCGTATGAAATATTCATTCTTGCTCCGTTAAAGTTATCAATCTTTGGCTTTATACTAATTGTATCTCCTGAAGTAACAGGATATTTATATTTTACATTTATTTCAAGTGTTGGAATTGTAATTCCGTTTTTTTCTAATAACTCCATTGGTATTCCAGCTTGCTCAAGCCATGTACAACGTGCTTCTTCTAAAAATCTTATATAATTTGAATGATGTACAACTCCCATTCTATCAGTTTCATAATAGTTTATTTTTCTAATATATTCAAAATCCATATTCGATTCCTCCTCTTCATAAAAACAATACCAGGACAATCTTTTGAAAGCCCTGGTATCATTTATTGGTGCGGATGAAGGGACTTGAACCCCCACGTCGTTGACACTGGTTCCTAAGACCAGCGCGTCTGCCAATTCCGCCACATCCGCGTTCGTTTAGTTTCAACATGAAACTTATATTATATTAGCACATTTTGTTTGGTGTTGTCAATACTTTTTCTCTTTTATCTGTACAATTTAATGATTGAATGGATTTCATCATCTTCCATGCTCTTTATAACTATTGTACTTTCTCCTACAGCTTCTGAATATAGACACTTCACTTTATCCTTGTACTTTATTTCTTTCTTGTACATTATTTCAAAAGATGTAAATATATTCTCTTTGCTTATCTCATCTGGAAGAACTATATCTGCTAAATCCATGTAAAAAACATTATTCATATGGTCATTTGCATCAATCCAATTCCAATCAATTGTGTACTCCTTTTCATATTCAAATGACTCTGGGCTCTTTAGTTTTTCAAGTTTTGTTTCACCGAAGTTTGTTTTTTCTGGCTCTATTTCGTATGATTTAGCTATTTTTTCAGATACCTTTTCTATCTTCTTGCTCCTTAGATTAATGTGTACCCAATTTGATAGACCAATTATCAGAACTTCACCAGATTCACTTCTAATTTCAAATTCTCTTGATGCTGTTATTGACTTTATTTCTGTTCCCCATGTGTCAACTACTAATCTATCTCCATATTGGGGTCTTTTAAATATTTTTACTTTATATCCCGTAAGTAACCACGTTGTATCACTATCTTTTATGCTTTCTCCAACTTGACTTGCGTGAATACCAGCAATATCCTCAAATATATTTAAAATTGCACTATTTTTAATATTTAAATTTGCATCCACGTCTCTATATCCTATATAAAATTTCTCTGTTACAACCATTTTTCCTCCATAAGATAGAGCCACTTTATTTGTGGCTCTTAATTAAAAATTTAATTAATTGTTTAAATATTTTAATATAAGCTCTGCTAGTTCCTTGTTGATACCTTTTACTTCTGTAAGTTCTTCTACGCTCTTTTTTGATATCTTGTCTACAGATTCAAATTTTTTAAGTAGAAGTGCCTTTTTAGCAGTACCAATTCCTGGAATTTCATCTAGTTTAGATTTGATCATTGATTCATCCCTTAGTTTTCTATGGTAACCAATAGCAGTATCATGAACTGCATCTTGGAACATTGTTATAGTATTAAATAACGTATCAGAAATTTTAAGTTCCTGCCTATTTTCATTCATTAAAGCTCTTGTTTGGTGCTTGTCATTTTTTACCATACCAAATATTGGTATATCCAGATTTAGCTCATTTGTAGCTTGCTTTGCAGCCCTAATTTGGGTTATTCCACCATCAACTAAAATAAGATCCGGTAATCTTCCGAAACCCTCATCTTCCTTATTAATAGAATGTTTAAGTCTTCTTGATATTACCTCTTTCATACATTTTGGATCATCTTGATCATACATTACTGTTTTTATTTTAAATCTTCTTGCTAAATTCTTTTTAATAACTCCATTTTCCATAACACACATTCCAGCAACAATAAAGTTACCGGAAATATTTGATATGTCATAACATTCTATTTTTCTAGGATAATCATTTAAATTTAGCTCCTCTTTAAGCTCTGTTAAAACATTGTGCTTATCTTTTTCTTTATTGTTTAAAGTAATATACGCATTGTTTTCTGCCATTTCTACAAGTTTTAGCTTTTCACCTCTTTGAGGTGTTTTTATTTCAACCTTATGCTCTGCAGATTGCGTAAGTAAAAGTTCTAGTAGCTCCTTATCCTCTATTTCTTCTTTAATCATTATTTTATTTGGAAGCTCTGTTTTACCTATGTAATATTGCTTAATAAAATCTGACATAATTTCTGCACTATCTTCATCTTGTAATCCTTTAAAGAAATAGTGCTCTCTTGCTATCATCTTGCTTCTTCTAACAAAAAACATTTCAATGCACACTTCAAAATCATTTCGAGCAATACCTATAACATCAATGTCGTTTTCGCCCATATTTGAAACTTTTTGTCGTTTTGTAACATTATCAATTGCAATTATTTTATCTCTTATATTTGCAGCAGTTTCGTAATCCATGTTTTCAGAAGCTTTGTTCATTTCTGCCTTTAGCTCCTTAATCATTTTGTCGGTCTTACCTTCAAGCAAATCTATTATCTCATTTATAATTTTTCTGTAATCTTCTTTCGAAATATATCCCATACACGGAGCCATACACTTCTTTATATGGTAGTTCAAACATGGTCTATCTTTATATTTAAAACTTTTGCATTGTCTTATTTTAAATTTATTTTTAATAAAGTCGACCATTTCTTTTGCACTTCCAGAATTGGCATATGGACCAAAATATTTTGAACCATCATTAATTATTCTTCTAGTTAAATATATTCCTGGATAATCTGCCTTAACGTTTACTTTTATATATGGATATGTTTTATCATCTTTAAGTAAAACATTAAACTTTGGCATATTCTTTTTTATTAAATTACACTCTAAAATAAGAGCCTCTGCTTCATTTTCAACAACTATATATTCAAAGTGATCTATTAAAGCAACCATGTTTTGTATTCTTTGAGTTTTATTTGTTTTTCTAAAATATGAAGTTACACGTCGCTTTAAATTAATTGCTTTTCCTACGTATATTATTTTGTCGTTTTTGTCATGCATTATATATACGCCAGGCTTGTTTGGAAGCTTTTTAATCTCCTTTTCAATATCAAACATTTTATTTCCTCTTCTTTTTCTTTTAATACAATACGTGCCAAAGAGCTTTCTCTTTGGCAACATTTCTTTATTTATCTTCTGATTTTTTCTTACTTCTTTTTTCTATATTTACTTCAGTAAAAGCATCATCTTTTGAGCATCCAATTATTGGATAGAATATAGTTGGGAATAGTGCCATAAAGAATGCAAACGCATCTCCCTTTTTAAATGACATTCCTAACTTTATTGATATTAAAAATCTATAGCATATGAATCCTATAGATACTAATATTAGTGCCCATGTAACGTCTCTGCCTAGCAAAAATCCTACTATAGGAATTAAAAAATCTATATACAAAATTATAAACCATGGAGACAATTTACAAATTTTTAATAAAGTAATTTGATTATAGAAAGGTACCATTACCTTCCATTCCTTTTCGCCTGCCTTTGAAAAAATTCCCCATAAACCTATTTTTCTTATTAAAATTGTAATAAAAAATAAACTTATAATTACGGCATAAACTATACTAATTACTGCCATGTATGAACCAATTGAAATCTCTTCCATGAATAACTCCCCCTTAATTAAACTACACAAATTATACTAATAATATTTTTTAGTGTCAATGGGTGTAATTGTGGACAAAAAGAGTGTGTCAAACAGAACCGTCCCTGTTGACACACTCTTTTTGCTTCTTTAGATTGGGTAATTCCACCTTACCCTGAATAAGTCATCCACACGTCCATAAGCAGCTTTTACCATTTCTGAAACACGCTCAAACTGCTTTCCACTGTTACAATTGGCCCTAGCAAAAATTTGATTAAGGTTTTGGTTGTTCATTTCACTTGCCATAATCATCTTTTTTCTGTTACCATCGTAAACCACCATGGAATCGTTGTAGACATCCTCGAATTCAGGAGAAAGACATCTGCGACTGAAGCTAGCAGCAATTCCGCTTAAGTACTGCGGAAGCTTATCTGCCTCGTAACGCTTGTTGCACATGCCCATCTTATCTAAGATGCCATACTCGAACACAAGCTCGAATTTGTCACCAGCTGCACATTCTAACCGGTGAATCGTAATAAGAACCAAAAGTACTTGATTTTTTATCATACAAGTTCCTCCTTTGTTGTGGTTTTCCTTTTGTTTCTTAAGCTCATACTAGAGCCATGCATGCATTATACCATATTTTAAGCGGTTTGTAAAATACACATCATCCACCTCATAGAAAAAAGTTGATTTATTAATTTTTTTATTATAATATGATGTCATATTTGGAATATACTTAAAAAAATTTTTAATAAGGAGGTTAATTATTAAGCGCCTGGACAATGCATATACGCATTGTTGACGAGGTTAGAGTTTATCGAAAGATTCGGCGGATGCTCTATGGCACGGCTATGTCATTAGAATATTTTAAAAATTAGTAGCAATATTAATTACAGAGAAATATTTATAGCATTAGTTATATTCTCGAATACAATATAAATAAAGAAAGGAATGTAATTAAATGTGTGGAATTGTAGGTTATGTTGGTAACAAAATTGCCACTCCATTTTTGCTGAAAGGACTATCTTCATTAGAGTACAGAGGATACGATTCAGCTGGAATTGCTTTAATTGAAAATAATAAAATTTGTGTTTTAAAAGATAAAGGAAGAGTTAAAAACTTAAACGATATACCTGAAATTAATTCGTTAGCAGGTACTGTTGGTATTGCTCATACAAGATGGGCAACTCATGGTAAACCATCTAAAGAAAATGCTCATCCTCATATGGATAATAGCGAAATGTTCGCAGTTGTTCATAACGGAATTATTGAAAACTATTCAGAGCTTAGAAACTTTTTAACAGACAACGGTTTTAAATTTTTGTCTCAAACCGATACAGAAGTTATACCAAACTTAATTAGCTATTACTTCTCAAAGGATTCTGCAAACGATGATTTGAAATTTTTAAGAGCTGTGATAAATGCAACAAAAGATTTAAAAGGAAGTTTTGCTATAGAAGTTTTATGTACTCTATCACCAGATGATATGATTGTTGTACGTAAAGATAGCCCTCTTGTTATTGGTAAAGGTTTAGATGGATTTCATGTTGCATCAGATATACCTGCCCTACTTGAGTATACAAAAGATTTTTATTTATTAGATGATTATGAATATGCCGTAATCAATTCAAATAGTATTAAGTTTTATAATAAAGAATTACAAGAACATAAAAAAGATATAAAAAACATTGAATGGGATGCTGCTGCTGCTGAAAAAAATGGATATGAAGATTATATGCTAAAAGAAATATTTGAACAGCCTGTAGCTATAAGAGAAACAATTGGTGCTCGATTAAAACCAGAAAAGCCAACAGACTTCAGTGATATAGACATATCTAAAGAGTATTTATTAAGTGTTAATAAAATTTTTATAGTTGCCTGTGGTACCGCTATGCACGCTGGTTTAACTGGAAAGAAATTTATAGAAAACTTATGCAATATTCCAGTTGAAGTGGACATCGCTTCAGAGTTTAGATATAGAAACCCTATTGTAGACGAAAAAACATTATGCATCTTCATAAGTCAGTCTGGCGAAACTGCAGACACAATAGCAGCTCTAAAGCTATGTAGATCAAAAGGAGCTAAAACGCTTGCTGTATCGAATGTTATTGGAAGTTCTATAACAAGAGAAGCTGATTACACAATATATACACATGCAGGACCTGAAATTGCTGTAGCATCAACAAAAGCATACACATCACAAGTTGTTTTACTTGCAATTCTTGCTATTTACTTTGCTGAAATTTTGGAGCGACAAAATGAAGAATTAATAGAAAATCTAAAAAAAGAAATACTAGATTTACCTAAGAAAATTGAAACTTCATTAAACACAGCTAACGAAGTAAAAGACTTTGCTAAACAAATAAGTAACGAAAAGGATGTATTCTTTATTGGAAGAGGAACAGATTATAATGTTGCATTGGAAGGATCTTTAAAACTTAAAGAAATATCATATATTCACTCAGAGGCATATGCATCAGGAGAGCTAAAACATGGACCTATTGCTCTAATAGAAAACGGAATTACAGTTATAAGTATTTTAACTGACGAAGATTTAGTTGAAAAATCTATAAGCAATATTGTTGAAGTTATAAGCCGTGGGGCTAAAACATTTGTTGTAACAAACCAAGACATTAAAAATGCCGATTTAAATAAAATAGTTCGTATAGAAAAAGTGCATCCACTTCTATCTCCTATTTTATCTGTTATTCCACTTCAATTACTAGCTTACTACATATCAAAAGATAAAGGACTAGATGTAGATAAGCCTAGAAACCTTGCTAAATCAGTTACAGTTGAATAAGCTTATTACTATAATGTTTATTTAATTAAGGTATGCTTACCTTTAATTTATACTTAATTTTAAAACTAATATTAAACATAAAGAAATGTTACTTTTTGTGTAACATTTCTTTTTTGCTCTTTTACCTTCTAACACTCCATTACAATTTAAATTGATTTAAAAAATATATTACGGTCAGGCACGTGATATTTTTTTTATCATATAATGTACTATACATAGTTTTGGAGGCTACATATGCTTATTATTTCGTTATTTAACTTCATTGAATTTTGTAAAACAGCTCTGTTCGTAGTTGGATATATATCAAAAAACACGCTCTTTCCAGAGCCATTAAGTACTGAAGATGAAAAACAATATATAGAGCTTATGGAATCTGGCGATCAATCTGCTAGAAGTGTTTTAATAGAGCATAATTTAAGGCTAGTTGCTCATGTTTGTAAAAAGTATACTACTAATGGAAATGAAAATTTAGATGATTTAATTTCAATTGGTACAATTGGCCTAATAAAAGGCATTGATAGCTTTAATTCTGAAAAAGGAGTTAGACTTGCCACATATGTTTCTCGATGTATTGATAACGAAATACTGATGTATTTTAGAAGTACAAAAAAACTAAATTGTGAAGTGTACCTAGAGGATACAATTGGAAAAGATAAAGACGATAACACCGTTAGTTTACAAGAAGTGCTAGAAAATAACGAAAGAAGTATTGAAGATGAAGTTGATATAAAGTTTAAAATAAAAAAGATGTATATTAAAATGAAAGAAATTTTAAAGGAGCGCGAACTTGGAATTATAACAATGCGCTTTGGCTTAAACGGAAAAAAGCCACTTACTCAAGAACAAATAGCAAAGATGCTTGGAATATCTAGATCCTACGTTTCACGAATTGAAACCAAAGCTATTAGCAAACTTGCCAAAGAGCTAAAAGAATAAAGAAAAAAAACAACCGCTACTAAAGTAACAGTTGTTTTACTTAATTTGGTGACCCCTACGGGAATCGAACCCATGATTCGGCCTTGAGAGGGCCGCGTCTTAACCGCTTGACCAAGGGGCCACATATTTTGTACTTAAAAACTAAATACTTAATATTTATAGCATAAATATTAGAGTTAGTCAAGATTATATATGTATTTTTAAAAAGTTCTCCGTGCTATTAAATTATAGCACGGAGATTATTATATTATTAAACTATATTATTATTTAATGTTCTTATCTATTTTTCTAAATCTTGTAATTGCAAATACTAGAATTCCTAAGACAATTACTGCAAATATAAAGCTTTCACCCGCTTGAGGAATTACTGTTGGAGCAATTGTTACCTTTGTTGAAACTGTTGCTTCTGTGCCATTTTGTTTTACTACAACATCTTTGTCGTATCCTTTTCCCTTTGGAACAAGCATTGTAATTGCATGAATTGTTTCTCCATCAGCATCATATATTGGATTCCATCCTTCAGGAATAGACTCTTTATCTATTGGTAAATTGAATGAAATTGTAACTGTTGTACTTTCATCTTCATTTTCTGTTTGATTTAAGCTTCTTCTTCTGAATGTCCATTGTATAGATATATCTTGCTTAGCTTCTCCATCATTTTCACCAGTGATAGTTAAACTTTCTTTAACAATACCATTAAACTCTGTTGTGTTATATGTGTCGAATGGATAGCTCTTTGCTATTGTATATTTATCTCTTTTATCTGGATAATACCAACCTTCGCTATTTGGTGTACCATCTTCATTCATTGCAACACCATTTACTGCAACAATTTTTTCTTGGATTTTTGATCTTATTTTAACAACAACATCAGAATCTTTTTTATCTATATCATTATCGTAGTATGGTGGATAAAATGTTCCGTTTTCTTGTTTCCATTCAACTTCTGTTTTTGGAACAGTAGAAAAATATTTTATATTTACTCCAAATTCATCATCATCAACTATATCTTGAGGTACCCAGCAGAAATATAATGCTAAATCATCTACTGTTTCGTCTTCAACAGGAACAGCAACAAGTGTCATACGATACACTCTTTCCTCACCGTCAACTGTAACAGTATTTTCAACTCTAATAGTTAGTAAGTGGCTTATTACATAGTATAGTTTACCTAATAAATAGCCTGCTTCATCCTCAGTCATATTTGCAAGCATGTCATCTAGTTCTTCTTTTGAAACATCAAATATCTTTGCACCTAGGTAAGTTGCATCATCATAATATGCTTCTCTTTGTTCAATAGTAGTATCATCAGTAACAATTACTGTATTGGTTTCGCCACCAAATACTTTGTAATCTTCAATTCCGTATTTTTCTAAAACCGAATCATTTACCTTAACAATTAAATCTGTTTTAATTTCACTACTATCAACATCTAAGAAATCAGCAACATCTTTTTTTAGTTTTGCTGTAAATTCATCATATAATTCTGTGCTTGCTTCATGAGGACGAATAGCATCTAATGTTATCTGAAGAATTGTTTGAGCATCAGAAGCATCAATTGTTCCATCTGCTAATCCATCTAATCCGCTGTTATCTCCATCAAAAGCATGAATTGGAATAATTCCATCATCTTCAGGTTTTATATTTTCTCTTCTTGTTACTAAATCTCTATCTAATAATTTAAGTGCTAGATGATTTACATAATGCTTTAAAAGGTATGCAGATATAAAATCATTATACGAAGCTAATTTTTTATTATCGATTAATTCTTCCATAGCATGGTCATATTCAGTTTCTATTTTATCTTGACCCTCTCCACTTGGAAATGCCGCAAATGCAATATTAGAAAAGCTTACCGCTAGCATCATAGTTACAATCACAATTGCTAATAATTTTTTCATTTTTTTCATATGTTTTCCTTCTTTCTATATTATTGAACTTCATTCGTATATTATTTTACATCATATAGATTTTTATATCAATAATTTAAATTTATATTTACTTTACATTTATGTTACACTTTTATTACATAATTATTACATTTATTATTTGATTAGTTTAACTAAAACTATTAGCATTGTTAACGACAAGTGAATCATTAAATTACTGTAATTTGAACCCGTTCGAGGCAACGTTTTTTTCTCGTTTTCTTTTTTCTTGTTCTTAAAAGTAATGCTTTTTATTTCATTTTCATCAAGCTTTATCGTTACAATATCATTTGATAATTCGTATTGCTCGTTTGTTTCAACTTCTTTAATTATGTACTGTTTATTTATTGGCAAATTAGCCACAAATGCTTCACCATTCTCATTTGTTGTTACTTCTGTAATAAAATTTTGATTTTCATCATATATTTCAAATTTTACTCCAGGTATTCGTGTTTCTATGTTTTGTGAATCAACCTTTATAATTTTTATACTTCCTTTTTTTAGTTCATTTGTTAGCTTTAACGTTTTAAACTCGTCAAATTCTAGCTTTATGCTGGCTTCTTTTGAATCTATTACGTAGTCTTTATTGCTTTCAATTTCTTTCACAATAATTTCTCCTGGCTTTAAATTACTTATTATAATTCTGCCTTCCTTATTTGTTGTAAACTCTCCAATTACATCTTCATCTTTGTATTTAACCGAAAATTTAACCCCCTCAATTGGAACCTGTGAATCTTTGTCCGTTTTTATAATTTGTAATTTACACTTATTAACATCTAATTTAAATTCAGAATTTGCTTCAATATTATTACTGTATTCATCTATGCAAAGCACGTAATTTTGATAGTTTCCATCTACTGCCTCTGCATAGAATATTGGATAATTTTTACATTCGCCGGCAACATTTATTCTTCCATTTATTTCATCCTTTATGTTCTTTTTAGGAATCATTATTTTAAATAAATCATTTTCCGAAAACTCGTATTGCTCATCTCCTTTTATATTCGCAACAAATGATCCTTCTGGAAATCCATCTATGCTTTTTACTATATATTTTCTGCATTCAACGGATGAATTAATTTTATAATTAACTGAGTAATATTCTTTATTATTGTTTTCTACTGTTATATTCCCTACTTGCTCAATACTTACTATGTTGTTTTGCTGCATAGTTTTGGTTCCATTGTAGCCAATGTTAACTAAGTTATACATTGCATCTACAATTTTTTGACCTCTTCTATTTGTTTCTTCTAAATCTTGTCCATCAATTGGATCTTCACCTGCCCTATATACAGTGCGCACCTCTTCTAAACCAATTCCCTTTATGATGCAATATGCAGCTTGCTTTGTTGCCAAATACGCATCTTCGTCGTATTCTACTCCCATATCTGATGGACTTTTATACGGATAACCGTTTGTATATATTCTCCAAAGTCTTTCATCATTTAAATAATTCTTTACTTCAACATCATATCCTTCAAATTCACCATCTATGTAACCAATTCCGTTTAATTCTGGGTTAACGCAATATGCAACTCGTTTTACTCCATTTTCATCAATATAGTTTGTTATGCTGTATATAATGTACGACCATCTATTCCCTATCCATCTTTGAACAGTATAGTAGCCTTTTTCATCTCTTTCTAAATATGCCGTATCACCAATATTTTTAGCCTTTACATTTTTAGTAGGTATTGCAAAATTAATAATTCCAAATAAAACAAGTAAGGCTATAAAAAATTTACCCAATACTTTTTTATGTATTTTTTTCATTACTTTTCTCCTTCCGAAAATTTAATTTTTTTCTATAGCTTTAACACAAAGCCTTATCGTTGGTTTATTTGTTACGCATGTTATTAAGGTTAAATAATTTTGTTTTGTATTATTTAGCACATATAAATTTTCTTCTGATATTTCAGTAATACTTTCAACCAAATACGCTCTACTTCCCATTTGTGTTTGATATATAATTTCATCCATTGCATTTAATTTATTTAGCTTTTCAAAATAATGAGCAAATGCTCCTCTGTTATGAGAGGCTAAGCACACATTTCCATTCCAATACTTTGATTCTGAAAAATGACCAACAGCAACCTTTAAAACATCTGGTGATGTACCTTCTTTTATAGGCGCTACAACATTTATTTTAGGAATAATTATCTTTCCTATTATTTCTTCGTTTTCTTCAAGTTTATCTACCGAAAAAAGTTCTTCTTCCACTATTTCATCTTTTGAATTTTCTATACTATTTTCAATTACACGATTATTTGCTATTTGTAGCAATCTTTTTTGCTCATCTTTGTTATTATTACTAAGAAATAAATAGACACAATAAATAAACATTGCTATACCTAAGAGCAAATACTTTAAATTACGCTTGAAAAATATTTTCAACACGCACCTCCCTTATTTTTTGTTTTTTGTTTTGGAAATTCTTAAGAATTAATTTTATAGAATAAAATTTTATAATTTCATAATAAGCGCTATTGAACCAATTGTCAATTTAATTTCATCGACTAATTATGTGCTTTTTCGACATTACATATGTATTTACAATTTTAAAATATCATTAATTGATGTTAATATGTTTGCACCATCCTTTAGTAATTTGTTTGTTCCCACAGACTCTTTTGAAAAAATATTTCCTGGTATGGCCCATACCTCCTTGCCTTGATTAATTGCATAATCCGCAGTAATGGTTGCTCCGCTTCTTTCACCAGCTTCAACCACGATTACTGCATCTGATAAACCGCTTATTATTCGGTTTCTTCTTGGAAAATTTTCTTTTTCAGGAAAAGTTCCGATTGCAAATTCAGATACTATTAAACCTCCATTTTCAACTATTTTGTTAGCCAGACTTATGTTTTCTGCAGGATATACCATATCTATTCCTGTTCCAATTACAGCAATTGTTTTCCCATTTTCACTTAATGCTGATTTATGCGCAATCTTATCAATTCCCTTAGCTAGACCACTTACAACGCATACTCCTCTTTTTGAAAGCTCTTGTGAAAAATATTTTGCACAGTTTATTCCATAATTTGTACAGTTTCTCGAGCCAACTATTCCCACTGATTCGCTATTAAACAAACTTAAATTTCCTTTGGTATAGAGCACAATCGGTCTATTATTTATATACTTTAATTTTTGCGGATAAATTTTATCATAACAGCTTATAACTCTAACATAGTTATCGATAACATATTTATATATTTTTTCTGATTTTTTTTTATAATTCAAACTAGTTAATTCATTTATTTTATTCTGATTTAAATTTAAGATCTTATTTCTGCATAACTCCCATTTACTAATTTTCCATAGTTTTTCTAAACATTCATATTGATTCATCAATTTTTTTAAATCTTCATAAGTTAGGCTTTTCATTTGAGATATCCAAATTAAATATATTGTATCATCCATAAAATCTCCTTTTTCATATATTATAAAAACATTAATTCCTTATTCATTATATGAGTTTTTATTTTTACCATTTACAATCCTATACTCATATACAACACAAAAAAGAGGCATGTATTTTTCATGCCCCCTATTATTTCATATTTATCATTTTTTATTGCTCTTTTGCTGCTTTTATTAGGTTTGTCATAAGCATTGCTATTGTCATCGGTCCAACCCCTCCTGGAACCGGTGTTATGTATGACGCCTTCTTTGAAACATTTTCAAAATCCACATCACCAACAATTTTTCCTTCTTCATTTCTGTTTATTCCAACATCTATAACAACAGCGCCATCTTTAACCATATTTTCTGTTACAAATTTAGGCTTTCCTAGTGCAGCCACCAATATGTCTGCTTTGCTTGTAATTTCTTCTATGTTTTTTGTTCTTGAATGACATATTGTTACTGTTGCATTTTTAGCAAGTAAACATTGTGAAACAGGCTTTCCTACAATGTTGCTTCTTCCAATTACCACAGCATTTTTTCCTTCGATGTCTACATTGTATTCTTCTAGCATTTTTATTACTCCGAAAGGAGTACATGAAACAAAACAGTCTTGACCAATTACTAATTTTCCAACATTTACCGGATTAAATCCATCTACATCTTTTTTATAGCTAATTCTGTTAAATGCTTTATTTATGTCTAAATGTTTTGGAATTGGACTTTGAAGTAAAATTCCGTGAATGTCTTTTCTTTCGTTTAATTCGTCTATTAATGCTAGCAATTTTTCCATTGTTGTATCTGCATCTAATAAAAATTCTTCATATTCAATTCCAATTTCTTCACATGCTTTACTTTTATTTCTGACATAAATTTTAGATGCTTTATCATCTCCAACCATAATAACAGCAAGCTTTGGATTAATTCCATTCTCTTTTAGTTTAGTAGCCTCATCTTTTAACCCTAATCTAATTTTTTGAGCCAATGCCTTTCCGTCAATAATTTCTGTCATAACCTGTTCCTCCTTATTTTATTTACTAAATATATATTTTTCAAGTATTTTCGTATAACAAATTTTTACATATTTCGACTTTGTAAATAATGAATTATTGAAGTATTCACATAATTCATTCAGAATCTTGCATAAAAAAGTATATAAGAATTAATACTTAAGTACATTTATAACATAGTTTCCCTTTTTGGTATTCCCCACAATTTCCGACAAAATGAATTTTCCTTTTCCTCGAATTGTAATAATATCTCCTTGTTTTGCTTGCTTAGTATTTTTTGTTTCGTTCTCGTAATTTACAAAAACACGCTCATTCATTAATATTTCTGAAGCTTTATTTCTTGATGTTTTTGCTAGCTCTGAAACTATATTGTCTAGTCTAAGTGAAGATGTTATTATTTTTATTTCTTTAAATTCTTTTGGCTTTACAGTCATATCAGATAATTTTATTAATGATATTTTAGCATTACTAAATCTTGTAAGAGAACTAATATTACTATATATGAAGCTTTCAATTTCTTTTTTTACAATGATATCTGCCCCATTGTTATTCACCAAAATATCTCCAACTTTTTCGCGTTTTATACCAAGTTTTATAAGACCACTTAAATATACTCCGTGAGAATATACAGTATTTTGTTCAAACGGAATTTCTAATCTAACAACCGATAATAATGTGTCGTATTTAAAATTCTTTTCTTTAACAAGTTCTTCCATTTTTTCTGGAAAAATTACAGCAACCTTACGCTCAGCATCTTCATAACCACCAAATAATAGAACATTTTTGCATTCGATAATTCTGGTAACATTACTAATTATTTCTTGTTCTGCTTCATTATAAAAATCACTAATAGTTATTTTACCGGTTTTTTCAGCTGTTTTTATTTTATCTAAAAACTTTGAAATTAATAGCTTATCTTCAGGTCTTTTGTACTTGCTTAATACTAAATCTTTTTCCATTTACTACTCCACATTTCCACTATTTAACCAAGTTTTAACTATACTCTTTGCATCTAGTCCATTTAATTGCTCTAGCTCGTTAGTTGTTCCATGCTTTACAAATTCTGTATATCCATAGTTTTCTACACGTGCATTTTGAACACTATTCTTTGCAATTAATTCATCAACCGTTGTAGCTAAACCACCTCTTAATAGTCCATCTTCAATAGTAATTACATTTTTTGTTTTGTTTATTGACTTTAAAACTTGCTCGTTATCGAATGGTTTTAAAAATCTTGCATTTATAACTTCAGCGTTAATACCTTGTTTCTGCATAATTTCAGCAACTTCAAGAGCTCTGCTAACCATTTTTCCTATTCCAATTATTGTTAGGTCTGATCCTTCTTGTACTATTTCGCACCTAGAACTAATTATTTCTGGATGTTTATTAAATTTATTTTCGTCTTCTCCACCTCTTGGATACCTTATTAAAACTGGACCTTCAGCATTAACTGCAAACTCCATCATTTGCTCTAATTCTATAAAATCTTTTGGAGCCATTATTGTTATATTTGGAATTAACGAAAACGCCGACATATCGAACAAACCTTGATGAGTTTCCCCGTCATTTCCTACAATTCCAGCTCTATCAGCACACATAATTACATGTAAATTTTGCATGCAAACATCGTGAATAACTTGATCATATGCTCTTTGATAGAACGATGAATATATTGGAACAACTGGAATTAAGCCAGTTTTTGCCATACCAGCAGCCATTCCAACTGCATGCTGTTCTGCTATTCCAACATCAAAGAATCTATTTGGAAATTTTTTCTTGAATTCTTTTAGTCCTGTTCCATCAGCCATAGCTGCTGTAACTGCAACTATCCTATTATCGTTATTTGCAAGCTCTATTAACTTTTCTCCGAATACTTTCGAATAATCTTTTTTCTTTTCCTTTAAAGGTTCACCTGTTTCTTTATTAAATGGAGCTGTTCCATGAAATCTAGCAGGATTTCGCTCGGCAAATTTATACCCTTTACCCTTTTTAGTTACAACATGAACTAAAACCGGACCTTCACAATTTTTACTTTGTTTTAATATTGCTTCAACCGATTCAATATTATGACCATCTACAGGTCCTAAATATGTATATCCAATATCTTCAAAGTACATTTTAGGAATAAAAATTTGCTTTATACTGCTTTTAGTTCTTGATGCAAAGCCAACAATTTTAGGTCCTAATTTTGGAATTTTTTCAATTGTTTTCTTTAGTCCTTTATTAGTTTTTGTATACCATTTCTTTGTTCTAAATTTTCCTAAAAGTACTGAAATTCCGCCAACATTTCTAGATATACTCATTTCATTATCATTTAATACCACTATAACGTTAGATTTACTTACTCCTGCATCATTTAAAGCTTCTTCAGCCATTCCGCCGGTTAAAGATCCATCTCCAATAACAGCAACTACTTTATAGTTTTCATTTAATATATCTCTTGCTCTTGCCATTCCTAGGGCTGCCGAAATTGATGTACTACTATGTCCCGTGTTAAAGCAGTCATATTCAGATTCGCATGTTTTTGGAAATCCTGAAATACCATTAAATTTTCTTAAAGTATTCATTTTATCTCTTCTACCAGTTAACATTTTATGCACGTAGGTTTGGTGTCCTACATCCCAAATGATTTTATCTTCTGGAGTATTGAATACACTGTGAAGAGCAATAGTAAGCTCCACAACACCAAGGTTGGAAGCTAAATGACCACCGTTATTTGAAACGATATCTATAGTATAATCGCGAATTTCTTTCGCTAATTCTTCTTTTTGCTTATAATTTAAATTTTTTAAATCTGATGGCGAATTAATTTTATTCAAAATACTTTCCATTATATTCCTCTTCTCTTTTCGGTAAACAATATATCACAATAATCGACATATTACAACTTTTTAGAGATTTTTGGTGTATATTTTTATATAGTTGTTTTAATATAAAAAAGTTCAAAAAGTTTATATAAACTTTTTGAACTTAATATATACCAAAAAAACTATTTACCAGCGTTCTTAAGCAAAGTGTCAATTAACCCGCAGCACTCTTTTCCTTCGTAGCACACTAAATCTGTAACACATGTTGATCCTAGTCCTTTTCCTAGTAATGGAGCTACCTCAGAAGCTTGTTTTGCAAGCTCTTTTGCTATTCCTCTGATTTGCCATTGTGCCTTATTACAGCAACGTAATCTTAAAATCCATTGCAAAGCTCTTCCGTTTATAGTAGTAACAACATTAAGCATTTGGGCTCCTATGTAAAAGTAAATTAGGTCTTCCTCTGCAACTCCAATATCTTTAAATTCTTCAAAAACTTTAATATTTTCATCATGAGCTTTAATAAAAATTTTCTCCATTTCTGGTTTTGCTTTTATTGTAGCTGGAATTATGTAATTTTTGAAGTCCCATAATGGTGTAAATTCTGGTATTAGTAATGAGTGCATTCTGTGACGTGTTAAATGCGTTAATATTGATAAGGAAATAGGAATTTGGAATGTAAAATTAACTTGCTCAAGCTCTCTTCTTTCTTCTTTATGAAGTATAATATCCATAACTTTTGCTTTATACTCTGAATCTTTAGCTTCAGATTTTTTCATAATCTCCTCAGCCTCATTTTCAGAGCATTGGAAATGATACATAATTGAGCTTTTTATTACTACGTCATCTGGATTAGGTGTATAGCTTATTAATTTTGGTTTATCAGCAATTTTTATTTTAGGTCTTTCTGCCAATTTTTCCATATATTCAAATGAAGCTTCTGATTCATTCTTGTAATTTAAAATTGAATCCTCTAAATATGGAATATATTCTTTAACAATTGCTAATAGTTTTTCTCCCATATCTTTTAATTCTGAAACTTTGCTTAATGGACCATATAAGAATGAATTAATCATCTTTTCTAGTTCACGTGCATTTAATCCCATAATAATATTGCTATGGAATGAATATGGTAGTATAAATCTTGCATCTTCTACATTTACTCCACTATCAGCTATGTCACCATACGTATTAAATAAGTATTTCATATGAGCAACATATTTTTCCTTAAGCTCTTTATTTTTAGGGTGCTCTTTATAATTTTTATCTCTAAATTCTGGAACATAAAAGCCTGCATTTCTAAAGTCTACTTCTCTTCTTGATTTTATTGTAAATGATGTTAGTCTGCTTCCAATTATTGTTTGCTCAACTATTGGCGTAACATCACATATTGCAAATACTAAGTAATCGTGCTCTATAATTGATTTATGCCCCATTCCTATAATTCTTTTAATTAGTTTTAAATTCTTTTCGTAATCGTTACAGCTCTCTAAAACTTCGAAAACATTACCTGCAAATCTTGATAATTTTCCAGCTGTTGCAACCTTTTGAATACGAGTTTCTAGCTCATTTTTCTCGCATCCACCTATTAACTTAATTTCCATAACCTTCATCCTTTCGACAAAATTTTCGTCAAAATTTATATATCATAAAAAAAATAATAATTCAATTCTCTATGTTAGAAAATTGAATTATTTTATTGCATCAATTGCTTCCTTTGTTATTTTGCTTTTGTCGAATTTATTTACAATAAATATTATTCCAGCAGCTATTATAAAAGTAACAACATATACTAGTAAACTAAATATAAAATTTCCTTTAAGAATATTTGATCCAACCATCGTTGACGAAATAACTGATGGAATACGCGCAAATGTTGATATAAGAATAAACCTTCTTGCTTTTATAGGCAACAATCCTCCCAGATAAACAAGTAAATCTTTTGGAGTACCTGGTATTAAAAATAAAATTGTCATAACAAGTTCAATATTTTTTGACTCGTTAAAAAACTTACTATTTTCTATTTTCTCTAATTTTTCTTTTTTAAAGAAATGCTCCACGTATGACTTTCCAAATTTACGCACTAAAAGAAAAATTATTGTTGTTGATACGAATACTGTTCCTAAAACAAATACTGTTCCACCAATACTTCCATAACACATTCCAGCCATTATCTCTAAAGGTTCACCTGGTATAATAACTAATAATATTTGTAAAAGCTGAAGTGCGCATAGTACATAAAATTTCTTTGTTCCTAAGCCATCAAGCTGTGCCTTAAAAGCTGTTCTTCCTTCTTCAGTTAACATTCCTTTTATAAGTGGAAAAATATAAATAAATATTCCAATTACTATTGCTGCTACTGCTACTAAAAATACATATTTTAAAACTTTTTTCATCATTTTTCTTTCCTTCTCGTCTATTATAGCATTCAATTATTTTATTGGCAATATTTATAAAATTCATATGCATAAAGCTTTTTATTGTGAATTATTAATACAAAAAAATAAGTTGCTTGCTAAATATTTTAGTCTAACAACTTATTTTAAACCAGTATGCTATTTTAGTATTCTTAATGTATTTAATATCGTAATTAAAGTTACACCAACATCAGCAAATACTGCCATGCTCATTCCTGTTAATCCGAGCGTACTTAATACCAAAATTAATATCTTGGTGAAAATAGCAAAGGCCAAGTTTTGTTTTATTATTCTGCTGGTTTTCTTAGAAATATCTATAGCTTCATTTATTTTTTCAATTGAATCGGTCATAATTACAACATCAGAAGCTTCTATGGCTGCATGTGATCCAATTCCTCCCATCGAAATACCTACATCGGCTAAAGCTAATACTGGCGAATCATTTATACCATCTCCAACAAAAGCAACTTTATTGCCTGTATTCTTGTTTTCATTTATTATTTTTTCCATTTCGCCGTATTTATCTGTTGGAAGCATTTCGCTAAATACCTCTTTAACATCAAGCTCGCTGGCTACTCTTTTGGCAACATTCTTATTATCTCCTGTAAATATCTTAACTCCAATTCCTTTATTTTTAATTTTGCTTATTGCCTCTTTTGTTCCGTGTTTTATTGAATCTGAAAGCAAAATTTCTCCAATCAATTCATTATTCTTTTTTACGTATATCTTAGTTATATCATTATTTTTTTCATCTAATCCTACAAGATCACTACTGCCTATAAGCAGTTTATCTTCTCCAAAATCATAGCTTAATCCCTTGCCTGGAATCTCCTTAAAATCTTTTATTTTATCTTTTTCAATTTTAAAATCTACCATCTTCATTATTGATTTTGCAATTGGATGGTTAGAATTACTTTCTCCATAGGCTGCATATTTTAGTATGTCTTGTTCACTATAATCTTCACTATATGAACTAATTTTATTTACTTCAAATTTTCCTTTTGTTAATGTTCCAGTCTTATCGAAAACTATTTCTTTTACATTTTTTAGTGCATCTATGTAATCACTACCCTTAATTAAAATACCACCTTTTGAACTCCTTCCAATTCCGGAAAAGTAACCTAATGGTACAGATATAGCAATTGCACAAGGGCAAGAAATTACTAAAAATATTAATGCTCTGTATATGCTCTCGCTATAAGAAATATTTTTATTTATAATTGGTAATATGGCTGCTACAATAATTGCAAGAGCTAAAACTATTGGAGTGTATATTTTAGATGCCTTGTTAACGAAGGTTTCTGCTTTAGCCTTCTTTTCAGTTGCATTTTCAACCAATTCAAGAATTTTACTAACTGTACTATTTTTATAGTTTTGTATTACTTCAACTTCTATAAAACCATCATTATTAATACTGCCAGATAAAACCTTATCTCCTTCTTGTACTTTAGTTAATTTACTTTCACCAGTTAAAGATGATGTATCTAATGATGCATTACCTTTTATTACACGGCCATCTAATGGTATTTTTTCTCCATGCTTTATAGCAATAATATCTCCTATACGTACATCTTCAGGTGAAACCTGTTTAAAATCATTTTCCACTTTTAAATTTGCATATTCAGGTTTAATATCCATTAGTTCAGAAATAGATTTTCTTGTTTTATTAACGGCTTTAGATTCTAGTATTTTACCAATTTCATAAAGCGTAATTACCATTAAACCTTCAAAATGTTCACCTACTAAAAACGCACCAATTACGGATATTGTAATTAAAAAATTTTCGTTAATCTTATGACTTGAAACTAACAATTTAATTGCGTTCTTGATAGTTCTATAAAGCAAAATGGAAAAACCAACAATTATTATGCCTGTACTTAAATACATATTCATTGGAACATACATACCAACTGCAGAAATAGCAACACCTATAATTAATCTTATTATTTCTGGCAAACTCGATTCCCCTTTGTTTTTGTTGCTAACAGACTCAACTAATTCTACATCTGGCTCTACGCTCTTTACAATTAATTCGACTTCTTCCTTTGACAACAAATCTGTTTCATATGTTAGTTTTAATGTTCCAAAATTTACATTTGGATTTTTTATTTCATTGTGTTTATTTAGCTCTTCTTGAATTTCATTTGCACAAGCCGCACAGTCTAAATTCTTTAATATAAATTCAAATTTTTTCATAAGCTCCTCCTAACATTTTATTCTTCTATATGCTCTAACACTAGTTTATATATTTGATAAATATGGTCATCATCCAAAGAATAGTAAACTGTTTTACCATCTTTTCTATATTTAACTAGTTTTGCTTGTTTTAAAACACGTAATTGATGTGAAATTGCTGATTGTGTTGAACTTGTAATTACTGCTATTTCACCTACGCAAAGCTCTTGTTTTAATAAAGCTGAAATTATTTTCATTCTTGTTGAATC
This sequence comes from uncultured Clostridium sp., assembly GCA_947165355.1. Taxonomy (GTDB): domain Bacteria; phylum Bacillota; class Clostridia; order TANB77; family CAG-508; genus CAG-492. The sequence goes on along the minus strand of CAMUZZ010000003.1, from coordinate 9,255 downwards.
TCCAAAAACTTTAAATAGCTCTGCCATCTCAAAAATTCTGTCATCGTCAATCATGCTTGATTTTACTTTCTTTATTTTTGTTTCATCAATATAGTTTTGATCTTTTATATCTTCCATATTATCACCTCTTCATATATGAATATTTGTTCATATATTCATTATATTGTTAATAAATTTTTTTGTCAATAAAAAAGATGAGATATTATCTCATCTTTTCTTTTTAAAATATATTATCTATTTTTTCTGCTCTTTTTCTTGAATATTACAGTTGCAACAATAAGCATAACTATTGCTATTAGTATTAACATCTCTGCTGTATTCTCTCCTGTTGCAGGTACTGGATCATCTGCTGTTGGATTTGCTTTTCCATTAGGTGTTACAGTTCCATTTGTTGCTGTATTTTCTGTGGTTGTATTTGTTGTTTTGTTATTTGTAGAATTATTATTATCCGAATTAGATTGTTTATTTTGTTGTTGTTCATTTTGAGGATTGTTAACTACTACCCAAAAATCTTGTGTTCTTCCGTTTCCATTTGTTACAGAAACTATAGTTCTTCCTTTGCTAACTGCTGTTATTAATCCTGAACGAGCATCAACAGTTGCTATACTTGTATCACTTGAAAGCCATAATATATTTGTTTGATCAGCTTGCATTTGAATTGTATCACCAACTACTAATGAAACTGGACCCGAAGGAGTTATATTTGGTGCTCCTTCAACATCATCTATATCTGGTAAATCACCTGGGTTTATTATTGGATCATCTGGTATTTCTGGATCATATGGTTCATCTGGATCATCCGGAGTTGGTGGTGTTGGAGGATCATCAGGATCAATTGGTCCTGGTGGATCATCTGGTCCAGGCTCCGGAGTTTCACCTTGATTTACAGTTACTGTTATTTCTGCATATTTATTTAAATCTGCATATGATCTTGCATAAATTGTTGCAGTTCCAGGTGTAAGACCAACAACAGTTACAGAAAATTCATTTCCATTAGAAAGACCTGCAACATTTGCGTCACTTGATGCCCATGCTACTGCTACATCGTTTGTAATGCTTATATCTGCTGATTGATTTATGTTTAAAGTTATATTATTTGTACTTACTGCTGGAGTTGAAGTTTCGTCTCCTCCAGATCCTCCGCTTATTTCTACAGAGGCGCTTCTAATTCCTCCGATTTGTTCACCAGACTTAGCATCTCCATCTATAGTAGTAGCTCCGCTTACACTTGAACTTAATGTTGCTGTACCTTCAGCACCATCATTTATACTAAAGTATAAATGGAATTGATTACTCGGATTAAAGCATGCTATCCATATACTTCCACCTTGATCATTATAATAATCTTGATTTAAACCTTCTGAACCAGTTAATGTTAAAAGATCTGTCGGATATGTTACATTCATTTGAAGAGATGCAGTAGGATTCGATAAACTTATAGTTGCTACAACAGTATTACCATCAGTTTGAGTTGCTGTAAGGTCAACTGTATATACATAGTCATCATCTCCCGCAACAACAAAATTCTTTATAATTAAAACAGCTAGTAACATAAATATTATAGCTAAAATAGTGCTTCTTCCTCGTGTTCTTCTCACGAAATCCACCCCCATTAAATATATATATCTGTATTATATTTTAAAGAAAATATATAAATATTTCAATAATTTGATTTAATGTAATATAAATGTATTTATATTGTAATATAGTTGTAATATTTAGTATGTATCTATATCTAAAAAATATCCAAGTATTACAACCTGGATATTTTACCAATTTAATTCTGTTATTTTATTTAATTCATCATTGCTATTAAATTCTAATGTACATAAATTAACTTTAATTTTATTTTCTGGAATGTTGCATTTTATATGGGTCTCTGCTACTTCTGAAATAACTGTTTCACGCTTCTTGTTGTTCTTTTCAACAACAAATGGAAAATCTAATGAAACTGTTGTAGTTACATATTTTTCAGTTGGTACATATACGCTGTAATCCGTTGTAGCATCTTTTACAACATATGCTCTTATGCTTGAATCATATTTTACATACAAACTTTCTGTATCTTCGTTTGATGTAAGCATTAAATTTGATGATTTCATTTTATCTGACGTGTACTCTATTCCACAAATATCTATTGAACTATTTCCATTCTTTAAACTATTGTATTCTTGATCTGTTATGGTGTACTCCTCATACACCAAACCATATATTTTGTAACAGCCTTGATAATCTCCTCCTAGCGTGTTTAATATATATAATTTTTCTTTTTGTGAAAGATTTTCACTTGATAATTCTATATATTCGATAGAGTTTTGTCCAAAGAACTCTTCGTCTGTACTTTCAGGAATTATAATATCAACTGGTGCAGCTGCAACAGATTCATACAAAGATCCTTTAAGTTTATATTTCCATATTCCATATATATCTGCCATTAAAACAATACAAATCAAAGCTATTAAGATAGATTTTATTCTTTTTGCCATATTATATATTTATTCCTTTCGTTTTTATGGAAATAATTATACACTAAAATTGTTAATTTACAACCCCAGAATTATTCATTTTTTATTTGTTACTTATATGTATATTTTCTACATTTACATTAAGTTCTCTTTGAATAATGCTTTGAATTTGGGCAATTTCCGCTTCTTCTATACTATCTGACATAACTACAACACTAACACTATCTTTATTTACAAATACTATTGTGTCTTCAAAACCTTTATTTTTAATTAAATTTTCAGCAATCATTATTGCATTTCGCTGATTATTTATATTTCTAATCTCAGCTTGAGCATTTGTTTTTTCGTCTGCAGAAACATTGTCTTCAGAAATTATTATCTGATATGATTCAAGCATTTCAGAGTACATTCTTTCACGTTCAAGTCTTGATTCGTAAAAATATTTTTTCGTATCTTCAGTTACTTTGCTAGTAGTTTCAACACTACTATCATCTGTATTGTTATCATTATTTACTATTTCGTTTGTGTTAACACTTTGTTCTACAATATTATTACTGGTAACAAGTCTTGCATCACCTATTCCCGAAACTTTGGTGTTATCTATTTCAGACCATGCAATTGCTGTATTTTTATTTTGTGCACTATAATTTAAATAACCTGCTGCAATTAAAGCTAAAGCAACTGCAAAAATAATTATTTGATTTTTCTTTAAAGATTTAATCATACACACCTAAAAGAATAACAAGCTAATTTGTTATTCAAACCTCCTTTTAATTTACTTCATATCAAAAACCTGAATCTTGTATGTAGACAACCCAGTCGCTGCTTGAACTGCCTGAATTATATTGGTTTTAACATTAGAATTATCTGCACCTTTTGCAATAACAACTGCTCCTTGTATTTGCGGATATGTAACACTTTTTGTTATTACCTGATTACTTGCCGATACAACTTCTTTTTTATTGCTACTGGTACTCACCGTTCGTTTACCTCCATTTGTATCTTCTTCTTCAGTTACACTTTCGTCGTAATCTTCGTTATATAAAGGATTTACTTCACTTGTTTGTGAATACGTAATAAGTACTTTTACCTCACCAACTCCGCTTATATTTGACAATATATTTTGTAATCGCTGCTCTAAATTATCATCTTTGTTTTCAGATTTTTCTATTATTATATTTTCATTGTCTTGTAGTTTAGTACCATTATTTTGAATATTCTTCTTATCATCTTTCCAAATATAATTTATTGCAATTACAACTATAATTAAAATAATTGCGGTAAATACTAAATTTTCAATTCCTTTTTTATTGTTCTTTTTATCAACCTTCACTAAAGAATTTTTGAGCTCATTAATTCGATCTTTAACCATGCCAATCCTCCTTCACATGCTAACTTCACAATATTAATTTACCGAAATATTTTCTTTTGGTACGCTATATAATTCTTTAATAAAATCTTTAACTTGTTCCTTTTCATTTTCATTTATAACTTCTTTTGTGGTAGATTCGTTATTTGATATTTTTACATTTATTTGTTTAACAACTTCCACTATGCTATAAGCCTGTTTTTCTTGTTTTTTATTTTCATTTTTATCACTTAATTTAACAGTTACACTTTCAATGTTATAAGAATTATCCTCCGATATTTTTATTGATACATATTCTGCAATATAACCTTCATTGTCTAGCCTCTCTTTTAAATTATCCTCAAGATTTTTTTCATATATTTTAAGAGCCATATTATCTATTTTGTTGTTTAATTCATTTATGTTACATGCATTTGTACTTGTTTCAATTACTTTATTAAAATTTAAACTTTTTTCTACATCAAGCCATGAAATCTTGTTTATTACAGGAAATATAATAATATACATTAAAAACATTCCTAATAATGTTTTTATGTATTTTTTTGATGTATTCTCTGGTAGCAACATCTCAATTAAAGTCGTTATTATAACCGCAATAACAATTCCTTCGGACCAAGCCCTAAACCATTGCATATGCTTTTCCTTCCTGTTTTTGTGAATTATCCACTACTTGAAATCTTTATAACTATGGTTGTCCCAACTATAATTACTACAGTCATACTGCACATAAATGCCATAAGCTGTTTAAATGTATTTCCCATTTGCTCTAATAACTTAACTATTTTGCTGTCTGCAATTGGTTCGCAAACTGCAGCAGTTATATGATATGCTGCCATAAGAAGTAATAGTTTTACAATGGGTACAAGCCCTATACCTATTATAATTATTACGCCTAAAGTACCTAATGCATTTTTAAGAATATTACTGCACCCAATTACCGAATCAACAGCATCACCTAATATTTTTCCAACAACAGGAACTAAGCTTGAGACAACTGCTTTTGATGTTTTTGAAGTAACAGCATCTACGCTACCTGTTAAACTACTATCAATTGAAATTACCGTAACAAAAATTGTAAGTATTATACCTATAATCCATGTTGTTCCAGACATTAATTTTTTTGCTAATTTATCAACTTGAACTTTATCTGAAATTTTAGAAATAATTCCAAGTGCTGTTGATACTAGCAATATCGGAATAGCTATGTAGTTTATAAAATTTCCAATAAGTGTTGTTATAAAAATAATTATTGGCTGTATAATTGTGGCTGTTGTTATATTTCCGGTAGTTATTACAAGAGCTATTAAAATTGGAATAAGCATATTTGTAAATGCCACCATATTATTAACCGAATCTTTAACCGAAGATATTATTTTGGAAAAATTTCCTACCATTACTGTTACAATTAAAATAAATTGTACGTAATACGCCACTTTCCCAACGCTCTTATTTTCTAGGCCATCTGTTACACAGTTTAGAATACTATTAATAATAACAATAACTATAATACTGCAAAGCACGGTTATACAATCTGTTATTTCATTTCCAAATATTTTTAAGGTTCCTTTCATTATTCGGGCATTATCAACTTTTCCTTTTACTGCTTCTTCTAATACCTCTGAAAGATTCATATCATCAAATATATCATTCGTATACTTTTCTGATTCTTTTAGTAGTTCTGCTATTCCTAATGTATTTTTCTGTTCGTTAATAATGCTTGTATATTCCTCAGCATTAGTATATCCGCTCCCAAACAAATAAAAAATTAATATAAAACTTATTATCTTACATAATCTCACAGCCCACCTCAAAATGATATTTTAAATATACTAAATGTAGCTTTAGGGTAAAACTTTTAAAACTACTTCAAGTAAGCTTGTAATTATTGGTATTGATGCCGATATTATTAGCACTTTACTCCCAATATCTATTTTACTTGCAATTGCACTTTCTCCACAATCTTTGCATATGCTGCATGCAAACTCTCCAAGAATTGCAATTCCAGTTATTTTAATAATTATTTTTACAAATTTACTGCTAATAGATAGTTTTTCTGAATAGCTTTCGAGAACATTTATAACTTGCATAAAACCATCAAAAGTCATAAGCAGTATTATTATTCCTGCTGTTAACGATACATACACTGCAAATTCTGGCTTGTACTGTTTTACAATTACAATGGTAACAAGAGCAATAAAACCAACTCCAATTAGTTTTGTTATGTCCACATTTTCCTCCAAACTATAAATCAAACATTGTTCTTACTGTTGTAAACAAATTGCTTATTTCTTTTATTACAATTGTTAGAACAATAATAACTCCTGCCAATGTTGTCATCATTGCTTGATCTTCCCTTCCAGCTCTAACCAAAACTTGATGCAGGACAGCAACTAGAATACCTATGGCTGCAATTTTAAACAATAAATCAACATTCATAAAACTCTCCCTTCGCCTTTATATTAAAACGATTACTACTGCAAGTCCCACAATTACTCCAAGCTTTTTGTACATCTTTTCATTTTTATTTCTTTTATCTATTGCATCTTTTATTTGTTGATCTATGAATATATTTACTAGTTTCAACTGACTAATTTGTCCATCCACATCTGTATTTCCTAACATCTTACTTAGCGACTTTAATGCTTCTTTGTCGTCTTCTAAAAGCATTAAACCAGAATTATCTATTGCTTTTTCCCATGCTTCTCCTGCAAATTCTATTTGCATTTGCTTGTTTGCTGCATAAAACATTTTTCCAACATCCCCCTGTATTTTTTTAGATATATCTAAAAAAATATCTGGAATTTGTTCATTCATATACACTATTTTTGCTTCAAAAATATTTAATGCTTTTTTTATTTGCTTGAGATTTTTTTCCCTTCCGAACATACCTATTTGAAATTTTATTTCCTATCATACAGATTGTCCAAAAAACTACACCAAGAATTAAAAATTTAAGCATTACCATATTTAAAGCCCCCTATTAAATATATTCATTTTTTAATACGATAGAACTTAAAATTAAATTCTTACAACACTTTTTACTTTTCCTTTTTCTTTTTCATTTAAAAATATAATTCTTTTAAATAGCTGCAGCTCTATAATTTTCCTTATCTCCATATTCTTCATAAGGTCTTCCATACAACTTCCATGCGCTGTAAAAACACAATTAACGCCAGAGCAAACAGCATAATTAATTATTTTAACATCTTCCTCATTTCCAATTTCATCAGCAATTATAACTTTAGGAGCAAGAGCTCTTATAGCCATTCTTATTCCAATAGATTTTGGAACATTATCTAATATATCTGTTCTTATACCCACATCGTTATAGGCTATACCTTTACTTAATGCGGCAATTTCCCCTCGCTCATCAATAATTGCTACATCAATTCCTTTAAAATTGATTTCATCAATTCCGTTACTTATTTTCTTTGCTATATCTCGAATAATTGTAGTTTTTCCTGCTCCAGGAGGTGAAACAATTAATGTATTAAAAACTGTATTATTGACCGTATCTAAAATATAACCAATTACACCATCGCTAGCTCCTTTTATTTGATGCGATACTCTAAAATTTAAAGAATATATGTAACTTATGTTTGATATTGCTCCATCCTTAATAACAACATTTCCACCTATTCCAACTCTGTTTCCTCCTGGTAAAGTTATGTATCCACCGCATATTTGGCCTTGATAAGCATAAATTGAGTTATTACAAATATTTTGTATTATTCCAATAATCTCACTATTTGTAACTATGTACTTTAAAACAATTTCAACAGTACCTAACTTTAATATTGTGGGTCTGTTTGCTCTTATTCTTATTTCTTCAATTTTTTGAGGATTGTGCTCATAAATTAGCTTACTTAACCCCTGTGGTAGGCAACTTAATATAAAATCCATAAATTACTCCTTACGAATTTTTTGCGTTAATGAGGGTAGTTACGTATGCTTTTTAAATGCTCCCAAACTGCGCGGTTTTCATTTATATGTATCTATTACTTTTTATTTTCGATATATTTAATCATCCACACTAACGCAAAAAACATGCATATTAAATTATATGCATGTTTTTTAAAAATATAACTATTATATTATTCATCCCAGTTGTGGTATACGTTTAGAACATCGTCTAAATCTTCTAGGTTATCTATTAATCTTTGCATTTTTTCTGCTTGCTCGTCATTTAGTTCAACTGTTGTAGTTGGAACCATTTTAACTTCTGCCTCTAGGAACTCTAAACCTTGCTCTTCTAATTTTTCTCTTACACTTGAGAAGTCTTCTGGATCTGTTGTTATTTCGAATACTTCGTCTTCTGCGGCAAAGTCTTCTGCACCAGCATCAAGTGCAATCATCATTATGTCGTCTTCAGATAAATTTGTTGTTGATCTATCTATTACAATTACACCTTTTTTATTGAACATGTATGATACGCATCCATTTGTTCCTAAACTTCCACCAGCTTTAGAAAAAACATGACGTACATCTGCTGCAGTTCTATTTTTGTTGTCTGTACTTGCTTCAACAATAACAGCTACACCATTTGTTCCGTATCCTTCATATATCATTTCTTCATAGTTTGTTGCATCATTTGCTCCAGCAGCTTTCTTTATTGCATTGTTTATTGTATCGTTTGGCATGTTTGCTGCTTTACATTTTGCAATGACATCCTTTAATTTTGAATTACCAGCAGGATCAGGTCCACCTGCTTTAACTGCTATTAATAATTCTCTTCCTAGTTTTGTAAATATTTTACCTCTTGCTGCATCGGCTTTTCCTTTTTTGGCTTGTATGTTATGCCATTTTGAATGTCCTGACATGATAACTCCTCCTTCTTTAAAAATCAACTTCGAATATTTTATCACATTTTCTCTATTTTGTGTAGTAGTTTTACAATTATTTTTATATAAATGATAATGGGTGAGCACCATAACGTTACTCACCCATTGATTTTTTTACTCTGTGGAGTCAATAAACTCACTGAGTTCGGTTAGCGATACCTCCTTTTTCCTTACCAGCTGTTTTACTACTTCCGCAAGGTTTACGGACCTTACAAAATAAGGAGATCCGTCTTCCATATAAAGAAGCCCCCACTCGGTGTAATCCAAGGTTCCAGGAAGTCTCTTCATAATCTGATTGGGACTGATTCTTCCGCGATCATCTGTCTTTACCTGACCCAAAATGTACTTGTTTGCGAGAACTTTCGGCCTTTTTTTTGGATTGTCAGGATACAGATTTTCCACAAAAGCAATTCTAGTCTCCAGAAGACTGCACTTATCGATGTAGGCGTAATAGCTGGTATTCGCCTTCCACTTGTAGCCATCGACCTCTATGGTCATCCGGCCATTCTTGTCTACGCTGAGCATTCAAAGATGCCCCCTTTCTTTAGAATGCATCTATTATATCATCTTTTTATGTAAA
>CAMUZZ010000002.1 GCA_947165355.1 uncultured Clostridium sp. | reverse complement strand
CAACATTGCAACGGGATGTACAATTCTTGCAAAGTCGTCACTTATAGATGCTATATTACCGTTACCTAAAAATTCAAAATATGTAATACACGATTCATGGATTGGACTTATAACAAGCTTGAATGGTAAGATTGTTTTCTTAAATGAGCCAACCATAAAATATAGACAACATGGGAACAACCAAATAGGAACAAATAAAAGAAAATATGAATCTTTTGATGAAATGAGAAATTTGTTTATTGAAGTTAAATTAGATTTATTTAAAACATATTTAGAAAATAATGACAAATTTCCAGAAGAGCTAAAGAAGCTAAATAAAAATGGAAATGAATACTTTGAAAGAATAAAATTAAAAAGAAATTTTAACTTCCGTAAATGGTGTGTATTCCACAAATTATACAAAAATGAAGAATTTTCATATTACATGAAGAATTTTGTTATAATGAATATGCCGTTTGTTGGAAGAATGTTATTTAAACTAATTAACAAATAGAAAGGAGATAATGCTTGTTAGGGGCATTACACAAATATGGAATTTTTTAGGCAATTAATAAAAAATAAAAAAATAATATGGGGAATTGGAAAAAACGATTTTAAAAATAGATTTGCAAATACAAGTTTAGGTGCTATATGGGGATTTTTACAACCGTTTGTTTTTATGGTTACATATGTAATAGTATTTCAATATATACTAAAGGTTGGGAGTTCAGGAAATTATCCATACGTTTCTTGGTTTTTACCTGCAATGTCAATGTGGATGACAATAAATGACACTATTATTTGTGCAAGTAACTCGATTAGAGGATACAGTTATTTAGTAAAAAAAGTTGTGTTTCCAGTAGATGTTATTCCAGTAATATCAATTATATCACAGTCTTTTGTGTCTTTATTTTTGTTTATAATTTCTATAATTGTTAGTAGTATATTCGGATATATTCCAAATTTTTTGGTACTTTTGTATGCTTTGTTCGCTGCATACTGCTTTATAATAGCTTTTACAAGATTTACATCAGCAATAACTACTCTTGTACCAGACTTTTCACAGTTATTGAATATTGTAATGCAATTATTTTTCTGGTTTACTCCTATTGTTTGGAATTTACAGATGCTAGCAAATCATCCTACTATTGCTAGAGTTTTACAATGTATACCTTTTACATATTTAGTATGCTGTACAAGAGAGGCTTTTATTGGAGAAAGAATAATCACAAAAGGATATGGTATATACACAGGAGTATTCTGGTTAATAACTATTATTCTATTTATATGGGGAAATCATATTTTTAAAAAATCTAAAAAAGATTTTGCCGATGTTTTGTAAATACAAGCATATAGATGAAAGGAGCCATTATGAATAATACTGATAAAACAAATAATGATAATCAAGATACAAGTCAAGATGTAGTTATTGATATTAAAAATTTAGGAAAAAACTACAAAATGTTTCATAGAAAAAAAGATAGATTGCTAGAAATAATATTACCAGGATATCAAAAACATACTATTTTTACTGCAATGGAAGGATTTAATTTACAAGTAAAAAAAGGAGAAATATTAGGTGTACTTGGAAAAAATGGTGCAGGAAAATCTACATTACTAAAGATGATAACAGGTGTTGTAAAGCCATCCGCTGGAGAGATTAATATAAACGGTAAAATTAGTTCGTTACTAGAGCTTGGAACAGCTTTTAATCCAGAATTAACTGGGTATGAAAATATTTATCAACATGGGCAAGTAATGGGATTAACAATTGAAGAAATAAAGAAAAAGGAAAAAGAGATAATTGAGTTCGCAGACATAGGAGAACATTTAAGTCAACCAGTAAAGACATATTCTTCTGGTATGTTTGCAAGACTTGCATTTGCATGTGCAATAAATGTTGATCCAGATATTTTAATAGTTGATGAAGTTCTTTCTGTAGGAGACATGGCTTTTCAGCTAAAGTGTTTCAAAAAATTTGAACAGTTCAAGAAAAAAGGAAAAACAATTTTATTTGTAACTCACAGTATAACAGATATTTTAAACAACTGTAATAGAACAATTATATTGGAGCATGGAAAGAAAATATTTGATGGTGGAGTTAAAGAGGGCGTTGAAGAATACAAAAAATTGATTACCAAAATGAAAGATTCTTCAACAAACAAGAGCAAAAATAAAATAACCAAAGATGTAATAAATGCGCTATCTGAAAAAGCTGAATGGAAAAATCATTTTACGATAAATCCAGATATGGTGGTTTACGGAAATAATCAAGCTGCTATATACGATTATGGAATATTTAATGATGATAATGAGCCAATACCGTTAGTAAACAATGATGAATATGCAAATATTAAGTTTAAGGTAAAATTTAATGAAGATGTAGAAAATCCGTTTGTATCTGTAACTATAAAGGATTTTCACGGAAAAGAAATGTGTGGTAATAATACCAATTTTTTAGGAATAGATACAGGAATTTGCAAAGCTAATGAGGAGTACATTTTTAATTTTAAACAAAAATTAAAACTTGCACCTGATAAGTATACGTTATCTATAAGTTGTAATAGATTTGATGATAATGGTGAATTAATTATTATGAATAGAAACTATGATGCGATAATATTTGAGGTAACATCAGACAAAAAAATGGTTGGATGCTTTGACATGGATCCAAGAGTAACTTTCAAAAAAATTGAAAGTAACTAGTTTAAATTATTATTAAAATTACTTTTCTGAGGAGGGAAAGAATTTGTTAGATGATGAAAATGAATTAAAGGATATTAGAAACAATATAATTGAATGGTATCCATTCGATAAAAAAGATAGAATACTAAATATATCTGATAGAGAATATGTTAATCAATATCTAATATCTAAAGAATATTCTGTAGATGAACGTCCTAATCGGAGAATATGATTATTTATTGTTTATAGGAGATATAGAGAATAATATAAATAAAATAAAAGATCATATTCAATTTTTAAAGGAAACAGGTAAATTATTATTAGCATTTAACAACGGAATATCCATTAGAAATATATGCGTTGATAAAGAGGAAAGTAGTTTTTCAAGACGAGAAATTGAACGTTTTTTGGATGACAATAATTTTAAATTTAGAAAATTTTACTATGCATTTCCAAAAATTGATGCTACAAATGTATTGTATACAGATGATTTTCCTATCTCAAAAGAAAACTTATCAAGAAATATATACCTATATGAAAATAATGAAGTTGTTTTAAAAAATGAAAATACAATTGTTGGTGAAATAATAAAAAAAGACCAGTCTTTAGTAAAATATTTAGCTAATGCTTTTTTTATAGAGTGCAGTAGAAATGAAATACAAAATGACAAAATAAAGTTTGTTTCATATACCAATATGAGAAAATCAAAATATAGGGTAAGAACTATAATAAAAAGTAAATATGCATATAAAACACCAATTAACGAAGAGAGCAAAAATCATATACAAGAAATACAAAAAAATATTGAATATATGAATTCGTTAGGAATTAATACTGTAGATGCATTTGAGAATATGCAAATAAAAAGTGAGTTAATATCAAGTAAAACTCTAGATTGTGATATTATATATCTTTGTCAAGTTGGTAAAAAAACGGAAGCATTAAATTTGATACAGAAATTTTATGATTTTTTGGTTGAAAAATTATATGATAACTCAAATAATGGAAAAAATGTATTCCAAGAATACGACATACAGTGTGAAAATCAGGATACTGAATGTTTGCACTATACCAAATACGGATTATGGGATTTAATATTCCAGAATGCATTTATGATAAATAATGAATTTGTTTTCTTTGACCAAGAATGGTACAAAGAAAATATACCAATTGAATTTATACTATATAGAGCATATAAGTATACTGCCAAAATATCTCAATACATTGATTTAGACGAATTTTGTAGTTTATGCAAAATTAATAAAAATGTTATTAATACCTTTAATCAGTTAGACAATATTCTGCAAAACGAAATTAGAAGTGAAGTAATCTGGAAGATTCACTCAAGTTGTAAGAGTTATAATCAAATAATTGAAAGCATGAGTCAGAAGAGCGAACAGTTAAATGATAATATAAGTACTATGAGTGATGATTTTAAGAGATTACTTAATGAAAAAGATGCAAGAATTAAATTTTTGGAAGAAAACATAGAAAATGATTGTCAAATAATTAAAGAAAAGGAAATACAGTTGGCAAATAAGGACAATGAGATAATGTTGATACAAAATTCTAAATCATGGAAATTAACAAAACCACTAAGAAAAATTGAAAAAATGCTAAAGAGAGGTAAAAGTAATGAGAATAAGAGATAAACTATTTCCTGAAGGAACAAAAAGAAGACATTTATTAAGGAGAATTGCACTTATATTTAAGCATTTTAAATTAAAAAACATAAAGCTTGCTATAAGTATGATTAAGGAAAATGGCTTTAAAGAGGGTAAAAAATTAATAAGAGACAAGATAGATGGAGTTCAACATATAGCTGATTCAAATGTATTTTATCAGAAATTAATCAAAGCTATTGAACCATCAAAAGAAGAGTTGGAAAAACAAAGAAAAACAAAATTTGATATAAATCCCAAAATCAGCATATTAGTACCAATGTATAATACTCCATATAAGTTCTTTAAAGAACTTGTTGATTGTTTAATAAATCAAACATATCCAAATTGGGAACTTTGTTTAGCTGATGGAAGTCCTAAGCATGATGAATCATTAGAAAAAATATATAATAAGGATTCTAGAATAAAATATAAATTCCTTGGAGAGAATAAAGGAATTGCTGGTAATACAAATGAGGCAATAGCAATGGCAACAGGGGATTATATCGCTTTATTTGACCATGATGATTTGTTACCCGTATTTTCGTTATTTGAGGTTGTTAAGTGTATAAACGAGAATCCTGATGTTGAGTTTATATACACAGACGAAGATAAGATAACAACGATAAAGGAACCAAGATTTAATCCACATTTTAAACCAGATTTTTCTCTTGATTTCTTGAGATCAAATAATTATATTTGTCATTTTAGTATTTTTAAGAAAGAATTAATGGACAAACTTGGTGGCGAGAGAAGTAAATATGATGGAGCCCAAGATTTTGATATTATATTAAGAGTAGCTGAAACAACAAATAAAATAATACATATCCCAAAGGTATTATATCACTGGAGGGTTCATCCTAATTCAACAGCTATGGCTGGTGGAGATGCGAAACCATATGCATACGAAGCAGGAATTCTAGCTATACAAGATCATTTAGAAAGAATGGGACTAAAGGCGAAGGTTTCTCATGGCGAATCATTAGGAACATATAGAGTTCAGTATGAATTTAAAGGAAATCCTATGGTTTCAATAATTATACCAAATAAAGATGAAAAAGAAACACTTGAAAAATGTATTAAGTCTATATTAGAAAAAACTACGTATAACAATTATGAAATAATAGTTGTGGAAAATAACAGTGAGACGAAAGATATTTGGGAATACTACGATAACATCCAAAAGGATGATAGAATAAGAGTTATAAAATATGAAGATCAAGGTTTTAACTATTCAAAAATAATAAATTTAGGTGTAAAGAACAGCAAAGGTGAATTTATTGTACAACTAAATAATGACACAGAAATTGAAACTGCAGATTGGTTAGAAGATATGCTTGGTTTTGCATCAAGAGATGATATTGGAGCTGTTGGTGTGAGATTATATTATCCAGACAATACAATACAACATGCTGGAATTATATTTGGAGTTGATAATGTTGCTATACATTTATTCAGAGGTTTACCAAGATATCAACATGGTTACTTCGCTAGAGAAGGAACCATTCAAGATTTTAATGCTGTTACTGCAGCATGTATAATGACAAAAAAATCAATATACGAAGAAGTTGGATATATGGATGAAGGCATGCCAGTTGCTTTTAATGACTTAGATTTTTGTTTAAAAATCAGACAGTTAGGAAAATTAATTGTATATGATCCTTTTGTTAATGTTATTCACTACGAGTCAAAAACAAGAGGATATGAAGATACACCAGAAAAAGTTGCTAGATTTGAAGAAGAAATAAGAAAATTTAAAGAAAAATGGCACGATATATATGAAAAAGGTGACAGATACTATAATCCAAACTTCAGTTTAAATTCTCCAAATTATGATGTTAGAAAAGTTTAAAATTAAGAAGGGAGAGAAATCTTTTGATACATAAGGATAAAATAAAGAATGCATTTAAAAAAATTGTTACAAATAAGATTATATGGGGAATAATGGCTATTATACTTCCATTTATTATAGAGCTATATAAATTTGAAAAAATTGATTTTAATATGCAAATGATAACAAGAGTGGCTTATATATATGGAATTTACATTGCTTTAGGAATTTTTTGGCTATTAAACAAGTTTTCTAAGACAGTTAAGAAGATTTGTGATTTCATTATGAAGTATAGATATGTTATTGCAGGTATACTTTTTGTCCTTATGGTAATATTTAAAGTAAATTTTTCTTCTATAGGAATGTGGAGTCAATATATGAATGAACCTGATACATCAAATGAGGTGTTGGGGGAAGCTAGAGGAATTAGATCTGATGAATGGCTCACACAATCTTCTTTTATGATAGGACAAGCATCAAGTAAACATTACGATGTGCATAATAAAAATATAGCAGAAGGAACAGGTAATATGCTTATGATATCAGCACCTGTTTCAGATGTATTAGAGATATGTCGTCCTTTATTGTGGGGGTTCCATTTTTTGAGTGTGGAAAGAGGTTTTTCTTTTTATTGGTGCTTGAAAATGATAGCTCTAGTTTTAGTTTCTATAGAATTGGTAAGAATAATAACAAGGAAGGATAACAGCTTATTAGTGCTTGTAGGAGGTATTACTTTAGCTATAGCGCCTCCTATGATGTGGTGGATGAGTACGGCGGTTGTTGATAGCTATATATATGGAGCAGCTACAATTGTATTGTTTTGTTGTTACATGAATCATTTAGATTATAAAATATGGAAAAAATTATTATTAGCATTAGGAATAATAATTTGCTTACCAGGATTTGCATTTATGTTATATCCAGCTTTTCAGGTCCCATTTGGATTTTTGATGGCAATTTTTATGTTAAATAGTTTGATTAAAAATTGGAGAAAACTAAAAAAATCTGATTATTTAATTATTTCAATTACATTGATTGCAGTAGGTGTGCTTGTATCAAGATTTGTGATGTTATCACTGGATGATATAAAAACAATGATGGGAACAGTATATCCAGGTAAGAGGATGGATCTTGGGGGTAGCTTAGATTTTAACTATTTTATCGGGTACACGGCTAATATATTTTTTCCATATACGGAACAAATTGTAAATACATGTGAGCCAAGTACATATATTTATTCGTTCACAGGATTAGTTATATTAGGTATAGCTTTTTTTAAAGATTTAAAAAATGAAAAAAAATCTAATTTTTATGGATTAACTTTAGCTTTAATTGTTTTATATATAGTATATCTAGTATGGGAATTTGTTGGATTTAATAGTTTATTAGCAAAGCTTTCTTTACTATATTTTTCACCTGCGCCAAGAACACATATTATTACAGGAATAATTGGAATAGTATTATCTATAATGCTAATTGAAAGATTTAAGGATAACAAATTATTTTCAAAATCCCAAGCGATTATTATTTCGTTAGTAGTAGCTTTATTCTCATATATAATGATAAGACAGTCTATATACAATAGTTTTTTTACCTTATTAAAATATGAAATAGTTTTAGCCATGGTGTATTGTTTAACCTATTTTTCTATAAAAGGAAAAGTAAAGCAATGGGCATTTGTCATGTTTGCCGTTGCAATAATGGCTGGTGTAAAAGTAAATCCAGTATCTGTTGGTATTGGTCCGGTTACTAAAACTGATATTTCAAATCAAATAAAAAGTATTGTTGATAAAGACGAAGATGCATTGTGGATTGGCAGTAATAATATAACTGGACAATATCTAATTGCTAACGGTGCAAACTCATTGAATGGAGTTCATACATATCCAAGTTTTAAATGGCTAAACATTGTGGATCCAGAAAAAAAATATAACGATGTGTATAATCGTTTTGCTCATATAAGCATCAACTTATCTGATGAAATGAGGTTTGATAATATTGCTCCAGATGCATATGTTGCAAACTTAACGTACCAAAATCTAAAAGATTTGAATGTAAAGTATTATTTTTCTCTATCCAAAGTATCGGATGAGGATGCGGAAATGTTTCATCTAAACATTATTTATAGTGACGAAGATAGAAATCAGTATATATATGAAATAAATTAATATAAGAATGGGGATTTAAAAATGAAGGTTTTAATTATAATACCAGCTTATAACGAGGCTTTGAATATTGAGAAAACAGTAAAAGACGTAACTGAAAATACAAGCTATGATTATGTTGTAATAAACGATTGTTCTCGAGATAATACAGAAGATGTTTGTAGAAAAAATAAATTCAATATGCTTTCATTACCAATAAATATGGGATTAACATCTGGTATACAACTAGGAATGAAGTATGCATATAAAAATGGATATGACGTTGCAATACAATTTGATGGTGATGGACAACATGAAGCAAAATACCTAAAAAGACTAGTAGAAAAAATAGAAAAAGAAAATTTTGATGTTGCAATAGGCTCTCGATTTGTTGAAAATAAAAAGCCGTTTTCTATGAGGATGTTAGGTAGCAGGTTAATTTCATGTAGTATAAAACTAACGACATTTAAGAGAATAAAAGATCCTACATCAGGAATGAGAGCTTTTGGAAGAAGGGCAATTAAAGAATTTATAATAAACAATAGCCTAACGCCAGAGCCAGATACAATTGTATATATGATAAAGAAAGGATTCAAAGTAACTGAAGTACAAGTTGAAATGAAGGATAGAGAATTTGGAGAGAGCTACTTAAATCCTATTAAATCGATAAAATATATGGCAAATATGATATTATCTATTATTTTCATAAGAGCTGTTACTAGAAAATATAAGAGAGGTGAAATATAATGTCTATCACTTTAAAAATTATTCTAATTGTTCTTTCGTTTATATCTTTTTTTCTATGCGTAAAAAAGATTAAAAAATCTCAATTAAAAATGGAAAGCTCTATTATATGGATGTTAGGAAGTATTTTGCTTATATTTATGAGTATATTTTCAAACATAGTTGAATGGTTTTCTAATTTACTAGGGTTTATTGCACCTGTAAATTTTGTGTTTTTTATAATTATTGTATTTTTACTAATAGAAGTATTTATTGATGGAATTAGAATAAGTAAGTTAAATGATAAAATAAAAGATTTGAATCATTATATTGCAATCAAAGAAAAAGAGCAAAATAAGGAGGAAAAATAATTGAAAAATCCCAGTGTTAGTATAATAATCCCGATATACAATGCTGAAAAATATTTGTCTGAAACATTAGAGAGCATTAGTAGACAAACATACACAGATTTTGAAGTTATTTGTGTAAATGATGGCTCTAAAGACTCATCAAAAGATATAATCAATGAGTATGTCAAAAATGATGAAAAACACAGATTTATATTAGTTGATAAAAAAAATGAAGGCGTTTGGAAAGCAAGGATGGATGGCATAAAGAAAGCAACAGGCGATTACATCACATTTGTAGATTCGGATGATACAGTTGACACATGTTTTGTTGAAAAAATGTACAAAGAAATTACGAAGAGCAATGCAGAAATGTGTGTTTGCGGTTTTTACAGAATTGATAGTAAAAGCGGAAAAATATTATCTAAAGAAATGAAATATGAGAACAGAACTATACAAAAAAACGTTAATTTTGAAGAGGTTATCTCCGTAAATACATCTTTATGGAATAAAATATTTAAATCGGGTGTACTAAAGAAAATGCCAAATATAAAAAGTACTCCAAAAGCTTTAGATGATATGTTGTTTTTGTCTTTAAATTATTTAAACATTGATAAAATTACTTTTGTTGATGATTATTTGTATAACTATAATGTACGTGAAGGTTCAATGATAGTTAGTACAAAAGTGGACGAAATATACGAAGCACAAAAAACAATGAAAGAAACCGAAAACGTATATATTAAAAATAATGCATCTAAAAGCATGATCGATATATTATCAGCACAAGCTTTTTTACATTTAGGAGTTTCTTTAATGCTGAGAGTATCAAATTCTGAAGGATACAAAGATTGTTATAAAAATAATTACAAATATTTAAATGAAAATTTTCCGAGATGGAAAAAGACTAAGTATTTGAACATAATTTATTCACTAAAGCATAAGAAAAGTAATTTTAAAATTGCTATTGTTAAGAAAATATACATATTACATTTATTTAGAGCATTTATTGCCTTTTATAAATTTTTAACTAAGATTATGAAAAAAGATATAAAGTGGTAATTTGTATTCAAGAAAGGGAAATAGTAATGGAAATGACATTAAAAAGGAGTAAAAAAAGTATGAAAATTGCATTAATAATTGTTTATTTGGTTTTATCGCTATCAGGACTAATACTTATGAAATTAGGTGGAAATACAGGTAGTTTTTCTATGGTTGATGGAGGTGTAAACTTCAGCATAAGTCCAATAAGTTTAATTGGTTTTATTTGTTACATAGGAAGTTTCTTTCTTTATACTAGAATGGTTGTAATATTTGATTTAAGCTATATTACACCGATATGTACTGGAATAATTCAAGTACTAACTTTAATTGCATCTAAGATTATTTTTAAAGAGAATATTACGGTTCAAGGTATTATTGGTGCAAGTATAATAATAATAGGTTTACTAATTATGAATATAAAAAGGGGATAAACACTTATGAAAAACATTGGAAAAAAGATTTTAAAATATGCAATAATATATGTAATTTTGGCAGCAGCGTTTTCTATTTCTATGATAGTAACGTATTCGTTACCCAATAATAGAATAAGAAAAAATGTAGAAGCTTCTATAGATGTTTTTAAGGAAGAAGGAATATGTTATATCCCTTTTTTCAAACAATCTGGGGCATTATTAGATAGTCATACAGATGCATTAATATTAAATATTGCAATGAATAAAGGAATTAACGAGAGCAACTTGAAAAATTCGATGGAAAATTCTTTTTACGAAGATGAAACTGGAGGAGGAATTTCTTCATTAGAAAGCGCATTGAATGAAGATGTTAACAATCATGAATATTCAAGATATTGGCATGGCGTCCAAGTTGTAATAAGACCATTATTAATTTTCTTTACCTATACAGATATAAGATACATTATGATGATTACTGTATTTATATTCTTAGCGATAACATTATCTTTAATAGGAAAGCAATTAGGTACAAGGGTTTCAATAGCTTTTGCACTGGCAATTAGCATGATGTTTATTGTGGTTATACCAGTTTCTATACAGTACACATGCATATTTGTTGTTACGCTATTAGCAATGATTAGTGTTTTACTATTGTACAAATATAATAAGGAAAGTAATATATATGCTGCTTTCTTTATTATAGGGGCATTTGCAACGTTCTTTGATTTACTAACCTATCCGTTAGTTACATTTGGAATGCCAATTATTTTAATTATTCTACTTGAAAGCAGAAAAGGTTTAGGTTTTTTTAAGCAAATATTAATGGTAATTGAATTAGGAATATTGTGGGTACTTGGTTATGCATCATTATTTTTTACAAAATGGGTTTTTGCTTCTTTTGTACTAAAAAAAGATGCGATTACTCTAGCTTTGGATCAGATTTTATTTAGAGTTAATGGTAATGAAAAATATCCTGTAAGTCGATTAGATACAATAAAAATGAACTTCAACTATTTTTTTACACCAATTGCACAAAAAATTATGATTATTTTAACTGGAATGTGGGCATTATTATTTTGTTTGTACAGAAAAAAAATAAAAGAATGCAAAGTTGCAATTACTTTAATTATTGTATCATTTATTCCATACGTTTGGTTTTTTATATTTGCAGGTCACTCAGGAATTCATGCTTGGTTTACAAATAGAATACAAGCTATTACTGCATTTGCAATATTAGCGTTATATGGAGAAACAATCGATATAAGTAAAATAGGAAAATATATAAAGATGATAAGGAGAGAAAAAGAATGAAAGTTGCCGTATTAATACCATGTTATAACGAAGAATTAACGATAGAAAAAGTTATAAAAGATTTCAAAAGAGAGCTTCCTGATGCAGATATATATGTATATGATAATAACTCTAAAGATAAAACTGCTGAAATTGCATTAAACAATGGTGCTATACTAAAACATGAGTACAAACAAGGAAAAGGAAATGTTGTTAGGTCAATGTTTTACGATATAGATGCAGATATATATATAATGGTAGATGGTGATGATACATATCCTGCAGAATTCGTTCATAAATTAATGGAACCGGTTGTAAATGGTGAAGTTGATATGTGCATTGGGGATAGATTATCAAATGGAACATATCAAAAAGAGAATAAAAGGCCATTTCATGAGTTCGGAAACAACATCGTTAAAAAATCAATTAACATACTATTTAAAACTAAATTAAAAGATATAATGACAGGCTATAGAGTTTTTAATAAAAAATATGTTAAAAATATGCCAGTTATGAGTCCAAAATTTGAGATTGAAACTGAAATGTCATTGTATGCACTAGATAAAGGTTTAACTATTAAAGAAATTCCTATTGACTACAGAGACCGACCAGAAGGTAGTGAATCAAAATTAAATACTGTAAAAGATGGATTTAAGGTAATTAAAACAATAATAAGAATGTACAAAGATTACAATCCTTTAAAATTCTATTTCAGAATAGCAATTATAATGTTTTTAATAGGATTAATTATTGGAATACCAGTTATTGTTGAGTTTTTCAAAACTCAATACATAACAAAAGTTCCTTCTGCAATTTTAGCTACAGGGTTTATTATACTATCTGTAATTATTGCACAGTGCGGAGTAATACTAGATACTGTTGTTAGAACAAACAAGGAAAACTACCAATTAAACTTACTAAGATATAAACAAATTGAAGATAGGAGTAAGGAATAAATTACCATTGTCAAAATAAAAAAATAAATATACAATAAATTTGTAGCAATGAAGAAGGAGATATTTTGTAATGAAAAGAACAAATAAAATACTAGTTTTTGTTGCTTTGATAACAATTTTATGTTTAAATCCGATTTTTGTTTTTGCAGAAGAATCAATAAGTGACAATAGTATAAAAGTTGAGTCGACAGATATATTGAATTGTGTAGAACATGAAGATAAAAATGAAAAGAATACATTAGAGGACGCTAAAGTTGATGAGCAAGAAATAAAAAAACAAGAAGAAAAATCAGAAAACAATATTCAGAAAAAAAAATCTGAAGAACCAGAAGAAAGCAGTGAAAATAAAGAAGAACTAATTGTTAAGAAAAATACGGCGAAACTATATAAATCTAATATAGAGAGTACAGAAGAATACGAAAAAGTTTTAGAAGATGGGGAATATAGAATAAAGTCTCAAAAAAATGATAAAAGGTATTTATGCATAGAAAATAATTCAAACAACAATGAAGCAAAAATTGTTTTGCAAAATTATACAAATGAGTCAAATTATATATTCAGAATAAAATCCTGCGATGATGGATGCTACACAATTACAGCAATTAATTCATCTAAAGTAATCGATGTTCCAGGAGCAAGTCACAACATAGAAACAAAACTACATCAGTATGAATCCAATGGAACAGATGCTCAAAAATGGAAAATAACCCCAAATGACAATGGTTCATATAGCTTAATATCAAAGTGTAATAATTTATATTGGGACTTACCAGGTGCATCAACAGAAGTTGGAACTAAGATACAGATGTATTATGGAAATGGAACCGTTGCGCAACAATTTGTTTTTGAAAAAGTAATTCATCAGCAAGGAACAAAGACAATTGAAGATGGGGATTATAAAATTAGTTTAGGAATAAACAGCAATAAGTATTTAGGATTAGAGAACGAATCTAAAAAAGATGGAGCAAAAATTGTTGTTAAAGATTATACTGAAGATTCAAATTTAGTATTTAATGTAAAGTATTTAAATAATGGATATTATGAAATTAAATCAGTAAAATCTAATAAATCAATAGATGTGCCAGGTGCAAGCAGAGATATGGAAATAAAAATACAACAATATAGTTCAAATGGTACTGATGCACAAAAATGGATAATAAGGGAAGTTGAAGAAAACAGATATACAGTAATATCGAAATGCAATGATTTATGTTGGGATATACCTGGAGGAAGAGACAATAATCGGAACTCAAGTTCAGATGTATGGTATGAATGGAACATTAGCACAACATTTTACGTTTGAAAGTGTGGAAAATGAGAAAGGTCAAAAATCAATAGATGATGGAATATATAAAATTAAATCGGCAAAAGATACATCAAAAGTATTAGGTGCAGCTAATGGAAAAAAAGAAAACTCTGCACAGATAGTAGTGTGTAATGATACAGACGCAAATTGTCAAAAATTTGATATAAAATACTTAGATAACGGTTATTATAGCATTAAGCTAGTACATTCCGGAAGAAGTTTAGATATTCCTGGTGCATCATTAGACATGGAAGTTGGAATACAGCAGTACGATAGCAATGGAACTGATGCGCAAAAATGGATAATAAAAGACTTAGGAAATAATAAGTATAGTTTTATTTCAAAATGCAATAATTTATATGCTGATTTATGTGGTGGAAACACAGAAGTTGGTACGCGCTTGCAAACATATAAAGGAAATGGAACATTAGCGCAACAGTTTATTCTTGAAAAAACAAGTAAAAGAGCTATTGATGAAGGAACTTATCAAATAGAAACCAAAATAAAAAGTAATATGGTTTTAGACATATCAGGTGGAGGAATGTCAAATAGCGCTAATTTACAAATATGGTCTAAAGACGACGTTAACCAACAAAAATTTAGAATTAGTTATTTAAAGGATGGTTATTATAAAATTGAAGCATTGCATTCTAACAAGGTGTTGACATTAGATTCAAATGAAAGAAATGTAGTTCAATATGATTGGAATGAGAGTGTTTCACAACAATGGTCGATTATAGAAGTTGAGAATAATAAATATAGTATAGTGTCTAGAAAAAATGGTTTATATTTAGATGTGGATGGCGCTAATTCAGCGAATGGAACTAACGTAGGGGTATATGAATCAAATGGTACAGATGCTCAAATTTTTAGTATTAATATTCCAACAAAAAAACAATTAAAAGGTATAGATGTATCTAACCACCAAGGAAATATTGATTGGAATACTGTTAAGAATTCAGGAATTGATTTTGCAATACTAAGGTGTGGATATGGTGAAAATTTACCTGAGCAAGATGATTCTCGTTTTGTAAGAAATATGAATGAATGTGAAAGATTAGGTATTGACTATGGAGTATATTTATATTCGTATGCATTAAATGAAGCAGGTGCTATTTCAGAGGCAAACCATGTTTTAAGATTAATAAGAGGACATAGAGTACCATTGGGAGTTTGGTTTGATATGGAAGATGCTGATGGATATAAAGAAAGAAAGGGAATGCCTTCAGATGCTATGTTAGTTAATATATGTAAAACTTTTTGTGACACAATAAAAGCAAACGGATATGACGTTGGAATATATGCAAGTTACTATTGGATGGTAACAAGCTTAAATGATAGCAAACTGGACGCATACGACAAATGGGTAGCTCAATGGAGTAGCAGATGTAGTTATACTAAACCTTATAAAATGTGGCAATATACTTCAACAGGTAGTGTTAATGGAATTAAAGGAAATGTTGACATGAATTATCTGTATAGATAGCTTTTTATAAGGTGTGGAGGTTATATGAAAGAACTAAATATTAAAAAAGTTATTGTTTTGATAATTATAGTTTTAATTGCTATAGGGATTGGTTATTCAATCCCAAAAAAGAATCAAGAACAAACCGATGAAAATGAGGCAGTACAAACGGCTGAACAAGCAAATGAAACAGACCAGCAAGTAGAACAGCCAAAAGGCCAAACAGAAGAAAAAACAGAAAACGATAAAGAAAAGCCAGCAGACATAGTTCGAGTAGAAATTAGCACGGAAAACCAAATATATGCAGCCGCAATACTAAATAATTTTGAAAATGGAAAAAATCTAACTACAGATCAGTATTTAGAAGTAGTGTACAACGCAATTTGTAATGGATACATCAAAATAGATAGTGTAAAAGAAAAAAACGAGATATCAAAAGAGCAAGTTAATAATATAGTTTACACTATGTTCGGAACAGAATTAAACGAAAACAAATCTATAGACGGTATGAAATACGATAATGGTATGTATAAAATTTCTCCTAAAAAAGCTGGATATGTATATATGACTGAAAACATAAGCAGAGATTCCGCTGCTGGTACATCATACACGGAATTTGATTTATACAAAGAATATGCATCAGGACAAGAGGAATATATGGGAAAATACACAATGTCTACAGTGCAAAATACTGTAACAGGTGAAAGTTATATAAAATCATTTAAAAAGCACTAAAATAAGAAAAGTACAAGCTAACACTTGTACTTTTCCTATTTTAGTGATATTATAATCGCATATTAATAATGAAAGAAGGTTTTAGGCTTATGAAAATATTAATAACAGGAGCAAATGGAATGCTTGCAAATTCAGTTAAATCAAAGCTTGCAAACGAAGAATTGATTTTAACGGATGTTGCAGATTTAGATATAACAGATAAAGAAGCAGTAATTAAATTTGTAGAAGAAAACAAACCAGAATATATAATAAACTGTGCTGCATATACAGCTGTTGATAAAGCAGAAACAGCTGGACCCATAGTAGAAAAAATAAATGCAGATGGACCTAGAAACCTAGCAATAGCAGCAAATAAGGTAGGAGCAAAACTTGTACATATAAGCACAGATTACGTATTCGGAGGAAACTTATCAATAGATAAAGCTCATAATGAAGATGATCCAAAGGCGCCAGTTACAGAGTATGGAAGAACAAAATTATTAGGAGAGCAAGCAATTGAAGAAAATACTAAAGAATACTATATTTTCAGAACAGCTTGGTTATATGGAGAAGGAAACAACTTTGTTAGAACAATGCTTAAATTAGGATCTACAAAGGACGAAATAAGTGTTGTAGCAGATCAACATGGAAGCCCAACATATGCTGAAGATTTAGCTGAAATTATAAAACAAGCTATTGAAAAGAAAATACCATACGGGGTATATCACACAACAAATGAAGGATTCACAACATGGTATGACTTTACAAAAACTATATTCCAAAAAGCAGGAATTACTTGCAAAGTAAATCCTGTTACAACAGAGGAATATATTAAAATGATGAACGTAGTTCAAGCCAAAAGACCAGAAAATTCTCAATTATCAAAAGCAAAACTAAACGCAGCTGGAATTGAAGTTCCAACCTGGGAAGATGCTTTAGACAGATATTTAAAGGTAGAACTAAGTAAATAATTTAAATAAAACTTACTAAAGTTGACATAAAACATGAAAAGTAGTATAATATTTGTATCTGATGTTAAAAAAATTAACCTAAAATATAATATAAATACGG
This sequence comes from uncultured Clostridium sp., assembly GCA_947165355.1. Taxonomy (GTDB): domain Bacteria; phylum Bacillota; class Clostridia; order TANB77; family CAG-508; genus CAG-492. The sequence continues at coordinate 52,353 of CAMUZZ010000002.1, read as the reverse complement.
AAAGGAAGTATATTATGAAGAATAGAAAAGGAATAGTTTTAGCAGGAGGTAGTGGAACTAGATTATATCCGCTAACCATAGCAGTATCAAAACAATTAATGCCAGTATATGATAAACCAATGATTTATTATCCAATTTCTGTTTTAATGAATGCTGGTATAAAAGAAGTATTAATAATTACAACACCAAGAGATAACGCAGCATTTAAAGAACTATTAGGTGATGGATCTCAATGGGGAATGCATTTTGAATATGCTATACAAGATAAACCAAATGGATTAGCTGAAGCATTTATAATAGGTGAAAAATTTATTGGTGATGATAATGTTGCCATGATTTTAGGCGACAATATGTTCTATGGTGAGCATTTAACAGAAAAGCTTAAAGAGGCAATGGCAAGAGAAGATGAATCTACAATATTTGGATATTATGTAAAAGATCCAAAAGCTTATGGAGTTGTTGAAATTGCAGATGATGGTAAAGCTGTATCAATAGAAGAAAAACCAGCAAATCCTAAATCAAATTATGCGGTACCAGGATTATATTTCTATACTAATGATGTTGTTCAAATTGCAAAAAATGTTAAACCATCTGCAAGAGGAGAGCTTGAAATAACAACAGTTAATGAAGAGTATATGAAAAAGAATAAATTAAAAGTTGAAAAATTAGGAAGAGGAATGACATGGTTCGATACAGGAACACATGATGCCCTTCAAGAAACTGTAAGTTTCGTACAAACTGTACAAAAAAGACAAGGATTACAAATAAGCTGTCCAGAAGAAATTGCATACAAAAACGGATGGATATCAGCTGATCAATTATCTCATTTAGCAGATAGATATATGAAAACAGATTATGGAAAATACTTAAAAGATTTATCTCAAAATAAATTTGGTCAAGAGTAAAATAAGTAAACAAAGAAAAGAGGAGTAGAATTCACTACTCCTTTTTTTGTGTTTTAGTGCTTTTCTGTTTTGGGTTCGTAAACTGCGACTGCAATCAAAATAAAAATAAAAACCACAAGCCATATGAATGTGCCAAGATATTGTGCCGTGCTACCGAATCCCAGGTGCTCTAATAATACTGCAGGCCACGCTACTATAGTGGCAAATATTATTATAGCTAGGGGAATCAGCGATACTCTCAGTATCACCCAAGGACTTCCTCCGTATTCTTTTTTGGATAAATACTCGAGTATACCGGCTTGTACAAAACATCCTTCAATTGCAATGCAGAAAAGAATTAATTTCGTACCAGCACTCATGTCGACGAAGCACTTTGTAACTACCAAGTGTATAAACACCGGCAGAAGAAGAAATCCTATCGTTCCCAGAAGGGTAACGATTACGCCAAAACCTAACAGAAATGCCTTTTTCATTTGTGTTTCCTCCCTTAATTGTGGTAGGTTTGTTTACACTCCGAAGAGCGACTGTAGCCATTTGCTAACAGTAAATATATTATACCACATTATGTAAATTTTATCAAATTGCCGCTGCATATATTTAGTTTTATATTGACTAAAATAAGCATTTTGGATAAAATAAATAAAGTTTAGTAAGGGGGAAAAATAATGAGTAAGAGATATGGCAAAAAGCAAAAAAATCCAATATTTTTTTTATTATTTATAGCTCTTGTTGTAGTAGCTGTAATTTTTATATCAAAGAAATTCAATAACAAGGAGGAAAATACTCTAGTTGGTGAAAAAAACAAGGTTTCAGATACTGTAGCCCCAGAGTTAACTCTTTCAGATGAAAAAACTATAATTGCAATTGGAGAAGAATACAAAGTTAAAGCAACTGCAACTGATGATATTGATGGAGATATAACATCAAAAATACAACATTCTGAAATTGATACCTCAAAAGCAGGCGAGTACGAGGTTACAGTGTACGTAACAGATAATGCTGGAAATAAAACCGAAAAAACTCAAAAGGTAATTGTTAGAGAAGAGCTTACAAATGGTTTACCAGTTCTTATGTATCATTTTTTCTATGATGATATACAAGACAAAATGGACAATAACTGTTTAGACATAAATATGTTTGAAAAACAATTAAAATATATGACAGAGAACGATTTTTATTTTCCAACGTGGGAAGAGGTTAATGACTTTGTAGATGGTAAAATAAAACTACCATCAAAAAGTGTTGTTCTTACAGTAGATGATGGAAATCCAACGTTTTTTATGTTTGCTGTTCCAATGCTTCAAAAGTATCATGTTCCAGCAACATCTTTCGTAATACTAGATATGTATCCAGACATATATGACCCAACAATGGAGTGTGTTATTTGGGAATCTCATTCAGTAAACATGCATCAAGCAGGTGCTAATGGAAAAGGAAGAATGGTAAATTGGACACATGACCAAATATTAGAAGATTTAAATAAATCATCAGAGATGCTTGGTAATGCAAATATATTCTGCTATCCTTTTGGACACTACAACGACACAGCAATAAGCGCATTAAAAGATTCTCCATTTATTATGGCTTTTACTGTTGAAGGAGGACGCGTTAAAGCAGGTGACGATAAATACAAACTTCCAAGAGTAAGAGTTTCAGATGGAAATAGTTTAGAGTATTTTATAAGATCAATAACATAAAAAGAAACCTAAGCAAGGTTTCTTTTATATTTCATGCATATTTTACAAAATAGCCATTGATAAATATTGAATTATGTTATAAAATACTCACAATCGATGCAATATATAATTGCAAAAATATATTTTTTAAGGAGATAGTATTCATGGGAAAATTTAAAAGAACCGACACATCAATTGAAGGTGTATGTATAGTAGAACCAACAGTTTTTGGAGATAACAGAGGTTATTTCATGGAAACATATAGTAAAGCAGATTTTGAAGAAATTGGATTAAATTACGATTTTGTACAAGATAACCAATCAAAATCTAAAAAAGGTGTTTTAAGAGGATTACATTTTCAAAAAGAAAATACACAAGCTAAGCTTGTTAGATGCATTAAAGGAGAGGTTTTTGATGTTGCAGTAGACCTAAGACCAGGAAGCAGTACTTATGGTAAATGGGAAGGTGTAATACTAACTGAAGAAAACAAAAAAATGTTTATGATTCCAAAGGGATTTGCACATGGATTTTTAGTACTATCAGATGAAGCTGAATTTGCTTATAAATGCGACGATGTTTATAATCACAGTGCTGAAGGTGGATTAAAATGGAATGATCCAGATGTAGCAATAAATTGGCCTATGGGAGATTTAAAACCAGAAGATTTATTAACATCAGAAAAAGATGCGTTATGGCCATCATTAAAAGAATTAAAAGAAACAGATTTATTTAAAAATATATAGTCATTGAGGAAAAAAAACAATGAAAAGCAAAAGCGTATATTATAGAGCATGTATAGCAAGTACACTACTCATTGTTGTAATATTAGTAACTTTTAAACACACTGATAAAGAGTATGTCGAATTAACTCAGCTAAAAGATAATTCTCCAATACAAATGATGGGATATTTTATCAAAACTAGTACAGGCAAAAATATTGTAGTAGATGGAGGTACAACTGCAGACTCTAATAATTTACAAGAATACATCAACAACAATGGTGGAAAAGTGGATTATTGGTTTATAACTCACTATCATGCAGACCATACTGGTGCTTTGGTAGATATTATAAACAATACAGATATAGATATTGACACAATTGTGTACCGTGAAGTGCCAAGGAGCATGGTTGAACAATATGAATCAGATAGAATTAATCAATATGATTCATTACATGATGCATTAGAAAAACAAAAAGATAAAGACAGTATAATAAATCCTGAATTTGGACAAGAGTTTGAAATATCAAAAAAAATAAAAGTGAAGGTAATTAATGTATACGAAAATGATATAACAGAAAATTTTGGAAATAATACAAGTACGGTATACAAATTTTTTATTGATAAGCAAACAGTTTTGTTTCTAGGCGACACAGGTAAAGAAAGTAGTGAAAAATTATTAAAAAATTGCAAAGACGAACTAAAGAGCGATTATGTTCAGATGTCGCATCATGGACAAAATGGAGCAACATTTGATTTATATAAAGAAATTAGTCCAACATATTGTTTATGGCCAACGCCACAATGGTTATGGGATAACAATATAGGACAAGGATATAATACTGGTCCGCATAAGACAGTAGAAACAAGAGAATGGATGAATCAGTTAGGCGTTAAGGAAAATTATATTGAAAAAGATGGTAATCAGACCATAATTGTAGGAAAATAAAAAAAAGAAAGAAGGAATAATTATTATGAAAAACATATTAGTAACAGGAGCTGCAGGATTTATAGGAAGTAACTTTGCAGAATTTATGGTAAACAAACATCCAGAATATAACATTGTAGTATTCGATAAACTAACGTATGCAGGAAATATGGATAACTTAAAGAAAATAATGGACAAAATAGAATTTGTTCAAGGTGATATATGTGATCTAGACAAAGTAATGGAAACATACGAAAAATACAACATAGACGCAGTTGTACATTTTGCAGCTGAATCACATGTTGATAACAGCATAAAAACACCTTTCATATTTACACAAACAAACGTAATAGGAACACATACTTTATTAGAGGCCGCTAAAAGATTCTGGGGAGAAGGTAGTGCAAACAAATTTGTACACATTTCTACAGATGAAGTATATGGTACTTTAGGAGAAGAAGGATATTTCACAGAAAAATCTCCAATTAAGCCAAACTCACCATATTCAGCTTCTAAAGCAAGTTCAGATTTAATAGCTCTTGCATACAAAGAAACATATAAAATGAACGTATCAGTAACAAACTGTTCAAACAACTATGGTCCATATCAACATAATGAAAAATTAATTCCTCATATGATTAAATTAGCTTTAAAAGATGAAAAGCTTCCAGTATATGGTGAAGGATTAAACATAAGAGATTGGCTATATGTAGAGGATCACTGTGAGGCAATAGACCTAGTATTACACAAAGGAAAAGCTGGTGAAAGATATAATATTGGTGGACACAACGAAAAGAGAAACATAGAAATTGTTAAATTAATATTAAAACATCTTAACAAACCAGAATCATTAATAGAGCATGTAACAGACAGAAAAGGACATGACTACAGATATGCTATAGATCCTACAAAAATTAAAAATGAATTAGGATGGGAACCAAAAACAAAATTCGAAGATGGAATTATAAAAACAATAGATTGGTACTTAGCAAATCCAGATTGGTTAAAATAAAATTAAGTTTAAAAAATATTTTTCCGTGTAAAAACATAACAGTAACTATAAAGAAGATGGTGTAAGAATTTTAGAGTCTAGCACCGTCTTTAGTTTTAAGGGAGAACTGGCGTAATGAAGAAAAAGGTTTCAATTATAGTACCAATGTACTTTGAAGAAGATGTAGTAAATGAATGCTACAAAAGATTATCAAGCACGTTAAATAATTTAAAAGAGTATTACTATGAGATAGTTTGTGTAAACGATGGAAGCCAAGACAAAACATTAGATATTTTAGAAGAACTTGCTCAAAATGATGATAATTTAAAAGTTATTTCATTCTCAAGAAATTTCGGACATCAAGCAGCTGTGACTGCTGGACTAAAGTATGCAACTGGTGATGCAATAGTAATTATTGATGCGGATTTACAAGATCCACCAGAGCTAATACCAGAAATGTTAAATTTGTGGGAGCAAGGATATGAAGTAATATATGGCAAAAGAAAGTCTAGAGCAGGAGAATCTCCATTTAAATTATTATCTGCAAAGATGTTTTATAAAACATTAAATGCTCTGTCTGACGTTGAAATTCCAAAAGATACAGGAGATTTTAGGCTAGTAGACAGAAAAGTTGTAGATACTATAAATGAAATGCCAGAACATAACAAATTTTTAAGAGGTTTGTTTAGTTGGGTTGGATACAAACAGATTCCATACGAATATGAAAGAAAAGAACGTTTTGCAGGAAAAACAAAATATCCATTAAGAAAAATGCTTAGACTAGCTAGCGACGGAATAATTAGTTTTTCAAATAAACCTCTAAAAATCGTTGGAGGTTTGGGAGTATTTAGCATATTCATATCTTTTGCATTACTAGTATATGCCTTATTATCGTACATTTTTAAGCTAAATGACTTATCCGCAGGTTGGACTTCTCTAATGATAGGAATAACTTTTTTTGCAGGAGTTCAGTTACTATCTTTAAGAATAATATCTGAATACATTGGTAGAATATACGACGAAACTAAACAAAGACCGCAGTATATAATTAAGAAAAAAATAAATATAGACTAGTAAATAAGTATTTGTAATAATAAATTAAGAGGGGGAATTTTATGGCAGTATTATTACCAGGAGGAGCTGGATACATTGGAAGTCACACAGCTGTAGAGTTATTAAATTCTGGAAAGGAAATTATTATAATAGATAACTTTTCAAATAGTAAACCAGAAGTATTAGATAAAATAAAGACTATAACAGGAAAAGACTTTAAGTTTTATGAGATGGACTATAAAGACAAATCTGCGTTAGAAAAGGTTTTTTCAGAAAATAAAATTGATTCGGTAATTAATTTTGCTGGATACAAAGCTGTTGGAGAATCTGTTAAAAAGCCTATTGAATACTACGAAAATAACATAGGTGGATGCTTAGCAGTTCTTGATGTTATGAAAAAATATGATTGTAAAAAATTTATATTTAGCTCTTCTGCGACCGTATATGGAGATCCAGAAGTTATTCCAATTACAGAAGAATGCAATGTTGGAGGAACCACAAATCCATATGGAACAACAAAATTATTTATTGAGCAAATATTAAAAGACGTTTATGCATCAGATAACACAATGGATATTTGTATTTTAAGATATTTTAATCCAGTTGGTGCCCATGAAAGTGGATTAATTGGGGAAGAGCCTCAAGGAATTCCAAATAATTTAATGCCTTATGTTGTAAGAGTTGCAGCTGGAATTTTACCAGAGCTTTCTGTATTTGGAAACGATTATCCAACACCAGATGGGACAGGTGTTAGAGACTATATTCATGTTGTAGACTTAGCAAAGGGTCATGTTAAGGCATTAGAAAAGCTAGATAAAGAAAATGAAGGATTATATATTTATAATCTTGGAACTGGAACAGGATATAGTGTTTTAGATATGGTTAAGGCATTTGAAAAAGCCACAGGAAAACAAGTTAAATATAAAATTGCTCCTAGAAGACCCGGAGATATTGCCACATGTTATGCAGATCCAACAAAAGCAAAAGAAGAGCTTGGATGGGTAGCTGAAAAAACTTTGGATGATATGTGTAAAGATTCATGGAATTATATTGAAAAAAATAAATAGAGAGGGTTTTATGAAGAAAATAACAATAATAATACCTGCATACAATGAAGAAGAAGCAATTCCTATGTTGTACGAAAGGTTAAGTAATGTAATTAATAAAATAGAAAATTATGAGTTTGAAGTGCTATTCGTTAATGATGGTAGTAAAGATAAAACTTTACAACTTATTAAAGAGTTTCGAGCCAAAGATAACAGAATAAGCTATGTAGATTTTTCACGAAATTTTGGAAAAGAAGTTGCTATGATTGCTGGATTAGATTATGCAACTGGAGATGCAGTGATATTTTTAGATGCGGATCTTCAAGATCCACCAGAGCTTATTCCAAAGTTAATTACATACTGGGAACAAGGTTATGACGATGTGTATGCTAGAAGAAAATCTAGAAAAGGTGAATCTTTTTTTAAGAAGTTTACATCAAAAATGTATTACCGAGTATTGCAGAAGCTAGCAGGTGTTGAAATACAAAAAGATACGGGAGACTTCAGATTACTTGATAGACGATGTGTAAACGCCCTATTACAATTAAGAGAAACTCACAGATGTTCAAAGAGTATGTTTAGTTGGATTGGATACAACAAGAAAGAAGTTTTATACGATAGAGATCCACGTATTGCAGGAAAAACAAAATGGAATTACAAAAAGTTATTTGATCTTGCAATTGATGGTATTACTTCTTTTACAACGTCACCTTTAAGAATTTCAACATATCTAACAATACCAACATTTCTTTTATTGTTAGGATATTTAATTCATGTTGTTATTAAATGCATAGTTAATGGTCAATTGGTACAAATTCACCAAGCGGGAATTCTACTAATATTATTCTTCTCATGTGTACAGATTATGCTAATTGGAATAATGGGAGAATATTTAGGAAGAATTTTCAACGAAACAAAACACAGACCATTATATTTTGTCAAAGAATATAACGACAAGAGAGAAGAAAATGAAAATTATAAGAAATAAAGTGTAATAATAAAAATCATTTCTTTATGAAATGATTTTTATTTGAGCTATTAAAATAACACATAATAATTTATAAAATTGTCTTTTTTATTTTATTATGATAAAATTTTACAGAAGAGTATTCTACAGAGAGGAAATTAAAATGAAGCAAGAAAAAGAATTAATAAAAAATACCGTAATAATAGCTCTCGGAAAATTTAGTACACAAATTGTATCTTTTCTACTTGTATCACTTTATACAGCGCGATTAACAACAGAGCAATTTGGTAGGTACGACTTAATAATAACAATAATAACATTTTTAACACCAATCATTACTCTAACACTTGAAGAATCAATGTTTAGATTTTTAATTGATGCCAAGAGCAAGCAAGAGGAAAAATCCATTATAAGTGAAACAATATTAACAATAATGGCAACCACATTTATATCGTGTATTATAATATTTATAGTTATAAAAGTTTTTTCAATTCATACAAGCGTATTTTTCATACCATATGTTATTGCTGTTGTGGCAATGGCACTGATGAATTGTTTAGTTAGAGGTCTTGGAAAAATAAAGCTATATTCGCTTTCAAATTTTATTTTAAGCGTTTTAACAATTATTTTAAACATTGTATTTGTTCTTGGAACAAATATGAATGTTGATGGATTACTTTTAGCTGTAATTATAGCAAATATGGTAGTTGCAGTACTTTTAGCAATTGTAATTAAATTACCAAAATATATGGATGTAAAAAGTCTTGATAAAATAACAATGAAAAGAATGATAAAATATTCAATTCCATTAATTCCAAATAGTTTATCATGGATTGTAATTACTTTATCAGACAGAATGATTGTTACATGGATGTTAGGAGCTTCGTTTAATGGTATTTATGCAGTATCAAACAAGTTCCCAACAATAATAAATACTGTATACAATTATTTTTCGGTTGCATGGAAAGAATCGGCCGCCAAGGCACTTCATGAAGAAAATAGCACTCAATACTACAATCGAATATATAAATCATTAAGAAATTTGGTGTATGCAGCAACTGTTGGTGTAATAGCAGCTGTACCTCTTGTATTCACGTTATTAATACATGGAGACTACAATGATGCATATATGTACATTCCAATACTTGTTTTTGCTGTGTATTTTTCAAATATGGCAAGCTTTTTTGGGGGAATTTTTGCGGCATATATGGAATCTAGAATTGTTGGTAAAACAACAGTAATTTCAGCCATTATCAATGTAGGGGTAAATATAATTCTAATAAAATTTATAGGATTATACGCTGCAGCTATATCAACGTTAGTTTCATCAATTTTCATTTATGCGTACAGAATGGTAAAGATTAAAAAGTTTGTAAATCTAAAAAAATCAAAAACTTTATTGGTTTCAACAACAATAACGGCAATAGTTTTTTTAGCATATTATTCAAAAAATATAATTATACAAGTAATAGCTTTAATATTAACAATTATTTATGCAGTGTTGCTAAATCATAATGTAGTAAGATTATTAAAAGCTAGATTTATAAAAAGATAATAATACATTGACACTTAAAAATCGTAATATTATAATGTGCGTGAAATTTAATTTAGGAGGATTCAAAATGGAAAAGACAAGAGGATTTGAAATAGCAAAAGGATTTGAAGATAAAGGAATTAATATGCCAGTAAGAAAAACAGCAAGATCTGCTGCATACGATATAGAGGCTGCTGAAGAAACTGTAATACCAAGTTTTAAGCTAGGCCAAAAGCCAACATTAATACCAACAGGATTAAAAGCTTATATGCAAGATGATGAAGTATTAATGTTATTTCCAAGAAGTTCAGGACCAAAGAAACAAGGAATTATGTTTCCACATAGTGCTGGAATAATAGATGCAGATTATTACGGAAACATAGACAATGATGGACATATAATGGTTCAATGTATTAACATAAAAGATGAAGATGTTGTAATAAAGAAAGGGGAAGCAATTGCACAAGCAATGTTCCAAAAGTTTTTAACAGTAGACAATGACAATGCAGTTGGAGAAAGAGTTGGAGGTTTCGGATCAACCAACAAATAATTTGAGTAATATTTCTAAAATATTACCAATATACAAAGAAGATAGATATATATAAATGAAAACCGCGCAGTTTGGGAGCTTGCCACTAAAAAAATATTTATCAATATATAACGATGGGAAACACTATATTTTTCCACTATGTAGGAGCGACCAGTAAGGTTTGAATGGTTATGTATCTATCTTCTTTTTTTATTAAATTTATAGAAATATTACTCAAATTTGCTTTGAGATTATTAGAAAATAATTAAAAAAACTTTTTAAAATACATCCAATAAAAAATGGCAAAAGCTTTGACTTTTGCCATTTTTTGTAGTATAATAATAAATGTAGTTGAAAAAGAAAATACCTTTATTAACTTCAATAAATTGCAAGAGGAAGGAGTTGATTCTTACATGTTTAATGTAGGGGACAAAGTCGTATATCCTATGCATGGTGCTGGGACAATAGATTCAATAGATAAAAAGAACATTTTAGATGAAGAAATAGAATATATAAATATTTCAATGCCTGGAGGAGTAAAGGTAATGGTTCCAAGCAATCAAGCATCTAAACAAGGTTTAAGAAATATCATTTCTAAAGATGAAATTGGAAAAGTATTTACAATATTAGAAAACGATGAAACAGCGATGTCTGATAATTGGAATAAAAGATATAGAGATAATATGGATAAAATGAAAAGCGGAGACATCTACGAAGTAGCAGATGTAGTTAGAAACTTAAGCTTTAAACAAAAAGAAAAAGGACTATCTACTGGAGAAAAGAAAATGCTAAACAATGCAAAGCAAATTTTAGTAAGTGAACTAGTTTTAGTAGAAAATGCATCAACAGTAGAAATGGAAAAATTAGTAGATAACAAAATTGATGTTTCTTTTAGAGAGAACAGATCAGCAGATGGAATTGCAAATGATATAAATACAAGTAATATAGTTAGTAAATTTATTCCATTCGATGCACAAAGTACAGGAACATCACAAGGATAATTTATAGGTAGAAAAAAAGTAAATAAAATCTACCAGGTTAACTCAAAAATAACCTGGTAGATTTTTGTAGGTTTTAAAATAGTTAAAAATAAAGGTATATAGCCTAATATATTTAATTAAAACATACTTAACAAATTATGTAAATTATAGAAGGATTTCCATAATTTGTGTCGAATTATATAATATGGAAAAAGAAAGAAAGGTAGTTTTTGATGGTACGTTATGAAGATGAACTCTTAGATGAAATTAAATCAAAAAATGACATAGTTGATGTAATTTCAAGCTATGTTGCATTAAAACGAAGTGGTAGAAGCTATTTTGGTATATGTCCATTTCATAACGAAAAATCTCCGTCATTTGCCGTGTCACCAGATAAGCAAATTTTCCACTGTTTTGGCTGTGGAGTTGGTGGAAACGTATTTCATTTTGTAAGCAAAATAGAAGGAATAGGATTTAGAGAGGCAGTTGAAGTTTTAGCAAATAGGGCTAATGTTCAGCTTCCAACTTTATCTTCATCAGACGAAGACGATAAAAACTATTACATCAGATCAAAAATATACGAAATAAATCAAGCTGCCGCACTTTTTTATCATAAAAATTTATATAATCCATCATCTAAAATTGCACAAGAATACGTAAAAAAGAGAAAGTTAGACAATAATACTTTAAAAACATTTTATATAGGGTATTCAGGAAATTATAATGAATTATATAAGTTTTTAAAAAGTCAAGGTTTTAAAGACGAAGAAATTTTAGCTTCAACACTTGTAAATAAAAACGAAAAAGGTGAATTTATAGATAGGTTCAGAAAAAGATTAATGTTTCCTATTCAAGATGAAAGAGGCAAATTTGTTGCTTTCGGAGGTAGAATTCTAATAGATCCACCTAAGGCTGATGCAAGTGAAGAAGAAAAAATGGCGTTTAAAAGACAAGCAAAATATATAAACTCTACAGAGAATATTGCATACTCAAAAGGAAGACATTTATATGGTTTGTATGCTGCAAAAAAAGTAGCGCATGAATCAAGCCTTAAAAAAATTCTAATTGTTGAAGGATACATGGATACAATATCACTTCATCAAAGAGGAATTACAAATGTTGTAGCATCTCTAGGAACTGCATTAACAGAGGCTCAGGGAAGATTACTTAGAAAATCAAGCGAGCAAGTAATTGTAGGATATGATGCAGATGGAGCTGGTCAAGCTGCAACAATAAGAGGTCTAGAAATATTGCAAAATCTTGGATGTGATGTAAGAATTCTTCAAATAGAAGGCGCTAAAGATCCAGATGAATACATTTTAAAGTATGGACCAGACAGATTAAATAGATGCATAGATAACGCTATATCACTTGTAGAATTTAAAATTAAAAATCTAAAACAAAACTTAAATTTAGACGTTGCAAATGACAAAATAAAATTCTTAACAGAAATTGCAAAAGAACTATCAAAAGTTACAAATAGCATAGAAAAAGAAGTTTATATAGACAAAATAGCACTAGACTACAAAATTTCAAAAGAAGCTATATATGCTGAAATAAATAAAATTTTATATTCAAAAGAAAATTCAAATAAGTTACTAGAGCGAAAAAGTTCGGCTGCTAAACCTAAAATTAGTGATGAAAGTCAGAACATAGGTGAAGCTATCTTAAGAAGAGAAAATCTTATTATTTATCTACTTGTAAACTATCCAGATCAATCATACAAAAAAATAAAAGAAAATATTAGAGTGGATGACATTAAGTCTCCAAAGAATAAGGAAATTCTTACAAAATTGTATGAAGAATTAGAAAAAGGAAATAGTAATAATATTGAGAATATATTAGACTTATTTTCTGATGAAGAAGTTGTAAATCATCTTAGTGGCATTATGGCTACAGATTTTGAAATTGTTGAGGTTTCAAAGTGTATAGATGATGTTTTACTAAATTATGGGAAAGATAAATTAATAAATGAAAGAAATAGCATAATTAAACAATTAGAGAATCCAGCAAATTTAACAAAGGATGAAGTAGCTAATTTAGAAAAATCTTTAAGCGAAATAATAATAAAATTGGCTAGAATGAAGTAGGAGGTATAAATCTAAAAATGGAAAATTATAGTATTGAAATTGAACTTATAGATAAATTAGGCAAAGTAATAAAAAGCAAAGATACAGCATGCACTATAAACAAAGAAGAATTAACATCAAGTAGAAGTGGAAAATTTTCTATACAGAGCGAATTTCAGAAAAAAGAAACATATAACATAAATTTAAATGATACAAAACTAGTACTAAATTTTGTTAAATGTAAAGATGAGGATAAAATCGATACAGCAAAAACAAAACTAAAAGTAGTAGTAGACAGAAAAAAAGTTGAATTAGAGCCAGATACTATATCAAACAATATTGAATGGAATATTAACGAGAAAAAACAAACAATAGTAATTAAGGTAATAACAGAGGTTGCTGTAGTTGAAAAAGAAAACAAAAAAAGTACAAAATCTAAAGATACTGAAAAAAATGAAAAAGAAGAAAAAACAGCACAGATGAGCAAAGAAGAAAAAGTAGCTAAAGTAAGCAAAGAGGAAAAACCAGCTAAGGTAAGTAAAGAAGAAAAGAAAGAAAAAGCAATTAAAGAAGAGCAATCTGCTAAAACAAAAAAAGCAGAAAATGAAAATTCAGATAAAACAAAAAGCGATGAAGAATCTGTAAAATCTAAAAAAGAATCTAAGTCAGAAAAGGCTGAAAAAGAAAATGATTCAGAAGATACAAAGAGCAGCGAAGCAAAAGCAGAGCCTGAAGACAAAATTGGTAAAATAATTGAAAAAGCTCAAAAACAAGGTGGAATGACATACGGAGAGCTAGCAGCTAACTTAAGTGATGCTTCAACAGATCAAATTGAAGAGCTATTTGACAAATTCGAAAAAATGGGAATTTCAATTGACAAAGAAGAAGATTTGGATGAAGAGCCAGATTTAGAAGATTTAGAAGAAGTAGAAGAAATAAAGCTTGAAGATATAGACGTTAATAACATTGAAGGTGTTAGTGTTGATGATCCAGTTAGAATGTATTTAAGAGAAATTGGAAAAATACCTCTATTAACATACGAACAAGAAATTGAATTGGCCAAAGGAATTTTAAAAGGTGACGAAGAGGCTAAAAAGAAGCTTTCAGAGTCAAACCTTAGATTAGTTGTTAGTATAGCTAAAAAATATGTTGGAAGAGGAATGCTATTCCTAGATTTAATCCAAGAAGGAAATATGGGTCTTATTAAAGCTGTTGAAAAATTCGATTATACAAAAGGATACAAATTTAGTACTTATGCTACATGGTGGATAAGACAAGCTATAACAAGAGCTATAGCAGACCAAGCAAGAACTATAAGAATTCCAGTTCATATGGTTGAAACTATAAACAAATTAATACGTACTTCAAGACATCTATTACAACAACTTGGAAGAGAGCCTACCGCTGAAGAAATTGCAAAAGAAATGGAAATTCCAGTTGATAAGGTAATTGAAATACAAAAAATTGCTCAAGATCCTGTATCACTTGAAACTCCAATAGGAGAAGAAGATGATAGCCATTTAGGAGACTTTATTCAAGATGATGATTCTCCAGCTCCACAAGATTCAGTTGCATACACATTACTAAAGGAGCAATTAGAAGAAGTAATGCAAACATTAACACCAAGAGAAGCTAAAGTTTTAAAACTTAGATTTGGATTAGAAGATGGAAAAGCAAGAACTCTTGAAGAAGTTGGAAAAGAGTTTAAAGTAACTCGTGAAAGAATTAGACAAATTGAAGCTAAGGCTTTAAGAAAGCTAAGACACCCAAGTAGAAGTAAAAAACTTAAAGACTATATGAACTAAACTTAAATTTTGGGGACGGAGCAAAAAATTTAAGTTTACAATTAGATTTATTATACGTAAGTTTTGAATAGAGCAAAAAATACAAATTATAGCTGTAAAATTTGCTTTTTCGAAAAAAATATGCTATCATATATTATGTACGAATGCTATTTTGAAAAAAATGGAGGTGCAAATTAGCAATGGAAAATTCCAGAGTAGAAAACAAAGCTAACATGATGGTTGTATTAAAATCATTTGCAGCAAGAATTAAAGACGCCTTTAGCGGATTTATAGTTGATGACGAAGAAAAAGTTGAAGAATTCCAAAATACATTAAAGAAAGTACAAGAATCTTCAGAAGAAAATATAAAAGCACGTCAATCAAGAAAAACAGAAGTATTAAGAATAAAAAATATTACAGTTAATGAAATATATAAAAATCCACATATAGAAATGAACAACACAGATAAAGATAAAGGCAAAACCAGATAAATAGTATAACATCAAGTTAATAATTAAATGTTTTCAAAAACGAAATAATGTAAATTATTTCGTTTTTTTATTGACAAAATGTAAAAAAGCAATTATAATTAAATCTGCTCATGGCGAGATAGCTCAGTTGGCTAGAGCATCCGGTTCATACCCGGCAGGTCGGTGGTTCGAATCCACTTCTCGCTACCAAAAATGCTAGAATTATAAAATTCTAGCATTTTTTTTGCCCATTGGCACCACATAAATTTTCGTATTCTTTACATTTAATTTTATATTCCATTTGCATAGACAAATATCTATAATACATATAAGCTTGTTCATACTGAACTGAAGGATTAAAAAAGTTTGATTCATTTAAATTTTGACTATCAATATTACTTATATCATATGGATTGTATGGCTGATAATTATTAAACTCCATGTATTTATTTGCAAGAAAAAAATCATGCTCTCCTTTCCAAAAACATTTATACTAAATTATATATTCATTTTTTAAAATTATGAGCAACACTTCTTTTTTCATTGGCAAAAACAATGTATGTTTGCAAAAGAATCATAAATAACAATATCCAAATTAAAGAATTACTGACCAAGCAATTATTATTTGTAGGAATGTCAAAATTAAAAATAGATAAATTCTTTACAAGTAACAGAGTGTAAAAAGCTTGTGTAAGTCCTTGTAATAGTTTTCCTCTTAAATATGATTTTATAGATAAACCACATTTAGATATTACGCTTAGTACTTGAAGAGCTACGCAAACTCCACCAAATCCAAGTAAAAATCCACACAAAACAACATTAGATGAAATAACTTTTGAATGCAATTGACATACTGCAGTAACTCCGTTTGTGAGCTCTATAATACCTTCAAGTAAAGCTGTAGAAAAATTATTTGAAATATGCAGATATGAGAATGGCAAGCCAAATGCTGTAAAGAAATTTACTTGCTTTAAAATTGAAATCATAATTGAAAAAAGAACAATAAATCCTCCAATTTGAAGTACATTAGTAATTGATAAAGAAATACTTGTTGTTAAGACTTCTCCTAAGTTTGTAAATTGGAGAGTTTTTTTAGTGTTTTTAACTCTTTTATAATTGTTTACAGCTGTTTTAAACTGTTTAAAACAGTTGGATATAGCACCAAGTATTAAGCCAACTGATACAGCAGAAAAGAAATGAGTTAAAAAGAGCAAAATTCCAATGGTTTTGTTTCCAAATAAAAGAATTCCTACAGTTCCAATAATAAATAAGGGGCCAGAGTTATTAGTAAAAGCAAGCATTCTCTCGGCTTCATTCTTTGAGCAGATTCCGTTATTATATAAGCTACAAACAATATGTGATCCAACAGGGCATCCACATATAATTCCCATTATAAACGCATATGCGCCTTCGCCAGGGATGTTAAAAAGCGGTCTCATAAATTTGTTAAGCTTTTTTCCAATATATAATGCAACATTTGTATAGTTTAGCATTTCTGTTGCAATGAAAAAAGGAAATAATGAAGGAACAACACAAGTAGCCCATAAAACTAATCCATCTTTTGCAGCTCTTATATTTGTTTTAGAAAAAATAACTAAACAAAGCAAAAATGCACAAAGCAACATAGAAATAACATTTTTCTTAAGTACAATAAAAATTCTCATAATAACCTCTCAAATTTAAATAAATTTATTTAATTTTATTACAATAGAAATGCTTGTATGATATAATCGGAAAAAATAAGACATGGTTTCTTATTGTATAGTATAAGGAGGAGATATACAAATGAATGTAAAAAGAGGTTTATTAATAGGAGTTGTAGCGCTTAGCACAGCAGTACTATTAACAGGATGTGGAAAAAAGGAAAATAAAATTAAAAATTATGAAAAAGAACTTGAAAAAACATTAAATAATGTTGCTGCGCAAATTGAAAATGAAGTTAATAGTTTAGAAAATCAAATTGATACAACAAATACAACTAATAATGCAACATCTTCATCAAGTACTACAAATCAAAATGGGTTTGAAATTTCATTCAGAAGTGAAGAATATACAACACAAGATAAAGAAGGCAAAACAGTTTTTTATAATAAAAGAAACATACCTACAGTAAAGAATTTAGCTAATTCAGCTGCTGCAACTAAAATAGAAAATTCTCTAAGAGAAATATCAGACAAAAACTGGAATGAATTAACAAAGTCAGCTAATGAATACACCGAAGGTGGTATGAAAGCATATGATACACCTTACGGGGTAAGCTATGTAATGAAAACTGCTGCAAATAACAGTAAAGTGGTTACCATAGAAGCTAATCAAAGCGGAAGCATGGGCGGTGTTAGCTGGACAGCAAGAGAGTTTTATACATACGATGCTCAAAGTGGAGAACTTTTAACTATTGGAACTATGGCTAAAAATGAAACAGAGCTAAAAAATGCTTTGCGTGAGATAATAAAAAATTACGTAAATAACAATTTCTCATATATTCAAAATGATGTAGACAAATCAATTGACGAAATATTAAATCAAAACGGAAATTATGGAATTTTAGATGATCAATTTGTTGTTGTTTTACCTAAGTATTCGTTTGGAAGTGGAGCAGACGGTGTAAAAACTGTTGAAATTTCAAAAGGAGTTATTAATTCATATTTAGCTGAAAAATACCAACTATAATTGATTAAAGTTTTTTTATAAACTACAGAGGAGATGCATATGAGAAAAATATTGATTGTTGATGACGAAGAAAGAATAAGAGAACTAATTAGAATGAACCTTGAACTTGCAGGTTATGAATGTGATGAGGCAGAAGATGGGGAAGCAGCTGTTTTAAAAATAAAAGAGTTTAATCCAGATTTAGCTTTGCTAGACATTATGCTTCCAAAGAAAAATGGATATGAAATAGCAGAAGACTTTATAAAAGCAGATGTTCCAGTTATATTCTTAACAGCAAAAGATAGCGTAGCAGACAAAGTTAAAGGTTTAAAGCTAGGTGCTGAAGATTACATTGTTAAGCCATTTGAATCTATGGAGTTGCTTGCAAGAATTGAAGTAGCTTTAAGAAGAAAAGGGAAAGATACTGAAGTATTTGAATACAAAAATGTTAAAATAGATTTTTCTACAAGAGAAGTTTTTGTAAATAATAATCATGTTGAAATGACAGCTCAGGAGCTTAGTTTATTAGAAGTACTAGTAAAGAATAAAAATTTAGCTCTTTCACGCGAAAAACTTTTAGAGTCTGCATGGGGATACGATTATTTTGGTGACACAAGAACAGTAGATATGCATATTCAAAGGCTAAGAAAAAAACTAGATTGGGATGATGTAATAGTTACTGTGTTCAAATATGGATATAGATTAGAAATAAAATAAAAGGAGAAAAAGATGAAACTATCATTTAAAATATTCCTTGGCATATGCATTCCTTCAATAATTGCAATTCTTATAATTTCTATGAAAGTAATAGATGCAAATCATGAAACAAATATAGAGAATGAAAGACAGGCTGTAGTTCAAAGTGCTAAAGATATAGAGCGTAATTTAAAGAATACAGGTATAAATTACGATAAAGATATTATAGAGCTAATAGCACCTGCATACGAAAAAAAAGGTATTTACATTATATATAGTAAGAATAATGAAGTGTTGTATAATAACAACTTATATCCTATGGACTACAATAAACTCATAAGCTCTGTAAATGAAAATATATATTCAACTGAAACAAATAATTTTAATGAACTAAATTATATAACATCAGCATCAAAAGTTGATGATGGAAGATATTTAATAGTGGTTAAAAATATAGATGATGTATTTGATACAAGAAAGAATTTAATAAATAACTGTATATACATTGGCATAATTTTGGTAGTTGCAATAGCTTTAATTGCGTATATTATTTCTAAAACAATAACTAAACCATTACAAAAAATGAAAAATGAAATGACAAAACTTTCTAAAGGAAATTATGATATTCACCTAAAGGAAGGTCATAGTGAATTTGGAAAACTTGCTGCAAATTTTAATAGCATGTCAAAGGAACTTGAAAGAAGAAATAATGAACTAGTAGAAGCGGCAAATAATAAACAGTTATTTATAGACAATTTATCTCACGAAATGAATACGCCACTAACATCTATTCAGGGTTATGCTGAACTAATGGAAAAAGCAAATTTAACAGACGAACAAAAAAGTAAGTATTTAAAATACATAGAAGATGAATCTAAAAGAATACAAGATATGTATAAGAAGTTACTTCTTTTATCATATAAAAAAAATTCAGATTTTGAAAAAACAAACGTAGATATGAACAAAGCATTTTCGGAAATACATAGTACGCTAGAAGAAAGATTAAAAAATGCTGGTGTAGAATTAATTATAAACAATCAATTAAATACTATATATGGTGATGAAACATTAATTATAATGAGTACATCTAATTTAATTAAAAATGCTATTAATGTATCAGACAGAGGAAGTAAAATTGTTATTAACGCATTTGAAATGAACAATAAAAAATATATACAAGTAGCAGATCAAGGACCAGGAATAAGTAAAGAGAACATTCAAAAAATAACGGAGCCATTTTACAGAGTGGATAAAGTTCGTTCAAGAAAGAATGGAGGAGCTGGACTAGGTCTTTCAATTTGTAAAAGCATTATGGATATGCATAACGGAGAACTTAAAATTGAATCGGAACTTGGAAAAGGAAGTATTTTTATATTAGAATTTCCAGCATAAATGTACAAAAGATTAATTTACAACTTTTTTACAACTTTTATATTTTTTTGAAACAAATGGAATTTATAATAAAATTAACGTTTGAGGAGATAGCAGAACAATGTTAGAAAAAAGCAGCGTTCTCAAATAAAAATAAAAGGAGTGAATAAAATGAATTTTAAGAAGGAAAGAAAGAACAAAAGAATTTTAGTAATATGCGGAGTTGCATTAGCAACTGTAGTAACATTAGCCGGATGTGGAAAAGCAGATGTAAATGTTAAAGTATATGACAAAGAAGATGAAACAAAAGAAATACTAAATGGTATAGTAAGTTATGTTGGAAACGATATAAATAATGAGGTTTCAAATCAAACTGAAAATCAAATAACTACCAACATAAAAAAAGATAGTACTAAAGAAATTGTTTACGATTTAGTTAACGATGCAAAGGAATGGACTAAAGTTTCAGAGTACAGTGGACGAGAAATAAAGTACTCATACAGTTACAGAATTCCACAAATTAACATCGATTCTGAAGATGCAAATAAATTAAATCAAGAAATACAAGACGAATATTTAAAAGAATATAACGAAATGAAAGAAGCATTCAATAAGTACGGAAATCCAGGTGGATGTTGGAAAATTGAATATGCATACCATATTAATGGTGATGTAGTTTCTATTGTAATGGCAAGCTTTTGGGATGGAGATTCTGTACAAAGAACAGCATACAACATTGATGCTAAAACTGGTAAAGAAGTAACAAATGCAGAGCTATTAAATAAAAAAGGAATAACAGAATCAGAGTTCCCAAGTAAATTATCAAATATTTTAACAGAAGAACTTAAAGAAATGTATACACCAAGCGAAGAGCAATTATCATACAGAGGTTCAAGTCCAATCGAGTTTTATAATAATCAATACAAGAAAACAACATCATTAGAGAATTGTTCAGTAGACAACGATATGTACTTAAATAAAAATGGACAGTTATGTGTAATAGCAAAAAGATATAATATCGCTGGTGGAGAGTCAACTAAAATAATTGTTAACATAGATACAGCGCAAATATATGTAATGGAGTAAAGAAAGGAAGAAATAATTATGAAAATTAGAAATGTTTTATTAGTAGGTGGAGTAGTTCTTAGCACAGTAGTGTTATTAACAGGATGTGGAAAAAAGGAAAATAAAATTAAAAACTATGAAAAAGAACTTGAAAAAACTTTAAATAATGTTGCTAGCCAAGTTGAAAATACTGTAAATAACGAGTTAAAAGAAAACAAAACTACAGAGAATAATAATAACAATAATACAAGCGTAAATACTGCAAATGAAGCTATAAGAAAAGCTTTAAAAGACGAAAGTTGGTTAAAGGAAAATGTGTTACCAGAGTATTTTAAACAAAGTGAAGACAGGGCAATTGAAAACCAAAAACACACAGATACATATTTTGCTAAAATGGCTAGTATAAATGGAAATCCAGCATATTTAGTATGTTCTGAATGTGCATCAGGTAGCCAATATGCTAGAGTTGTAACATATAAAGATGGAAAAGTTGTTGCTTCAAGCAAAACAATATCTGGAGAATATAGTTTTATTAAAGCAGATTTAAATAAACATATTGTAACTGTAACTAATGAACCAACAGGAATTACTTCAGTGTATCGTATTGAAGGAACTGAATTTGTTAAATATGCAAAAGCAGATTTAGACTATAGCAATGACACTTTATATTATTACGTTAACGACGAAAAGGTTTCAAAGGAAAAATATGAAGCTCAAATAAAAGATTGCGTTGAAGTAAAGACATCATTAACTAATGAAAATATTGACAAATACGTAAAATAAATATTGCTTTATAAGAGCAAATAAAAAAGAATGCTAAAAATTATTAGCATTTTTTTTTGAATTCTTATATTAGAAAAATATTGATATATAAAATTGTTTAGTATAAAATAATAAGTAATTAAAATACTAGGAGGAAAAATTATGAAAAGAACAAAAGATATTGTTTTATGCATACTACTTGCAATTGTTGTAGTTGCTATAACAGGATGTGGAAAAAAAGAGAATAGTTCAACTGAACAAGTAAAAGAGAATAACCCAATAAAAAATTTTGTTGTTGATCCAGATCAAGAATACGATACAAGTGCAAAGTTTTCGTATGATGATATGATTATAGGAAGTTTAAAATACGGTATGACTGAAGATGAGGTAAAAGCAGTAATTGGAGAGCCACCAAGAAGAGTTGAAAATAAAGCAGAAGAAAGCATATATGGTGAATCTGTAGATTATCTTTTTGAGGATTTACAATTATCTTTTTACAAACATGATGGAAAAATGATACTAAGCAGTGCATATACAGGTAGTAGAGATTATGTATTTACTAAAGGATTACGTGTTGGTGATACAAAAGACCAAGTAATATCTTCTTTCCAAAACGAAGGAACAGATGAAGATAAAATGAGAGAAATTAGCTCTGCATATGAAGGTGTAGAAGCTTTTGGAAAATACCTATACGGACATGGTTTAGAAGATGTAAAAGATGGTGTTAAAGAATCTGGAAATGTGGATTATGCGTTCATCAATTACTACAACTACGATTCATCAAATCCTGATGCATCATATATGATAGAATATCGTCATGCTGAACCTCCATATGTTTCAAATTATGCAACTAGTTCAGATGAAATGGGAAGTTTAGTATTTGATATAAACAATGAAGGAATTGTAACTTCTATTAGATGGTATTTTACTCCTAAAGCAGAGTAGGTTAAAAAGCCACTATAATTGACAATTATGCAAAATTTTGATATCATATAGTATAAGTTTTATGTAAATAATATACATGAAAGGAATAATAATTATGGAGTATATTTATAGCCCACAAGGTGTTTGTTCAACAAAAATGATTTTTGAAATAGAAAACAATGTTGTAAAAAGCCTAAAAGTAATAAATGGTTGTGATGGAAATTTAAAAGGAATATCTGAGCTTGTAAAAGGTATGACAATAGATGAAGTAATAGAAAAATTAAAGGGGATAAAGTGTGGATTTAAGCCTACATCATGCCCTGATCAAATTGCTAAAGCTCTAGAAGAATTTAAAAAAGAAAATTAAATTGCAGGATGTATGAATAGTAAAGTCAAATTAATCCAATAAAGGAGTTTTGATAAATAATGAACGAACTTTACAAAGATTTGCTTGCAAATGAAAAGTTTAAAGAGATAGTTCAAAATATAAAAAAACAAGATGGCCCGGTAGTTATATCGGGCTTATCTGACGTTGGTGAAGTTCAATTTATATCTGCTATTCAAAATAATACTAACAAAAAAATATGCATTATAACGTATAATGAATTGCAATCAAGACGTATAGCAAGAGATTTAAAATACTTTTCTGATAATATACATGTTTTTCCTAAAAGAGAAATTGCAACATACGATTATGCTGTTGCAAGTAAAGACCTGCCATACGAGAGAATTGATGTACTAAATAAGATACAAAAAAATGATGCAAATATTGTTGTTACTACAATTGAAGCTGTAATGCAAAAAATGATTGCAAAGAAAACATTGTACAAGAACATTATTAAACTAAAAGTTGGTAGCGAGTGTAAAATAGACGATTTAAAAAACTACTTAATAAATCTTGGCTATGAGCGTTCTGAAATGGTTGAAGGTAGAGGAATGTTTGCAATACGTGGAGGTATTGTAGATATTTCATTAGATGATAAATATGGAATAAGAATTGAGTTTTGGGGAGACGAAATAGACTCAATAAGAAAATTTGAAATACTATCACAAAGATCAACTGAGATGAGCGAAGAAATAGAAATATATCCAGCTCATGAGTTTATTTTCGAGAAAGATTTGGATGATATAAAACAAAGAATTGATTTGTACGGAAAATGCACCGAGGAAGATAAAGAATTAATTCTATCAGGTAATTACTTAAGCAAAGTTGATAAATATTTTGATTTATTTTATCAAAACCCAAATAGTTTTTTAGATTATATTAAAGATGATTATTTAATTATACTAGATGAAGATACTAAAATTAAGCAAAGAGCTGAAAATATAAAAATAGATAATAACAATTTAGTTAAAACACTTATTGATAAAAACAGAATTGTTCCAGATGCAATAGAGCATATGTGTAATTTTGATTACAACTTTGAAAACATAAATTATATAAATCTAGAAAAAAATGATGTGGCTTTTGGAAACAACATATATTATTTCAAGTATAGAGATGTAAACTATTATAAAGCTGAAACAGATATATTACTTAATTCTTTAAGAGAAGCAATTGATTTAAAGAAAAAAACAATAATACTTGGCGGAAATGAAGAAAATGCTAGAAAAATATCTATTCTTTTAACAGATAACGATATAAACCATAGATATGCAAAAGAATTAAAAGATGTTCAATATGGCGAAGTTGTAGTATCTGTTGGAGCTTTATCAGCTGGTTTTGAGTGTTCAGATACAAAGCTTTTAGTAATAAGCAGTGATGAATTTTTCGAAACAAAAAGCAAGCGTAAAAAAGTAAACAATGTGTTTAAACAAAGTGAAAAAGTTGTTTATGCAGATTTAAAAATAGGTGATTATGTTGTTCATAAAGTTCATGGAATAGGACAATACATAGGAGTAGACACAGTTACAACAGTAGATACAACAAAAGATTACATTAAAATTAGATATAAAAATGATGATATTTTATATGTTCCGACAAGCTCTTTAGATAGTGTTAGAAAGTATGTTGGAGGGGAAGCTGCTCCAAAAATATATAAGCTAGGTGGAAAAGATTGGTCTAATACAAAAACAAGAGTAAAAAATAATTTAAGAGCTGTAGCTAAAGAGCTGATTGAGTTATATGCTAAAAGGCAAAATGCAAAAGGCCATGCTTTTTCTGAAGATAATGAATGGCAACAAGAATTTGAAAATAGCTTTCAATATGCAGAAACTGAGGATCAATTACGTTGTATTCAAGAAGTAAAGAAGGATATGGAATCTCAAAAACCAATGGATAGACTTCTTTGTGGTGATGTTGGTTATGGAAAAACTGAAGTTGCAATAAGAGCAACTTTTAAAGCTGTAATGGATCAAAAACAAGTTGTTTATTTGGTTCCAACTACAGTTTTAGCAGAGCAGCAATATCAAAATTTCCGTGATCGTATGAAGGAATATCCTATAAGAGTAGAGGTATTAAACAGATTTAAAACAAAAAAACAACAAGAAGATATTGTTAGAAAACTAAAATTAGGTGAGCTTGATGTTGTAATTGGAACGCACCGTGTATTAAGCGATGATGTTGAATTTAAGGATTTAGGACTATTAATAATAGATGAAGAGCACAGATTTGGTGTAAAGGATAAAGAAAAAATTAAACAAATAAAAAATACAGTTGATGTATTAACAATGACAGCAACTCCAATTCCTAGAACACTTCATATGTCAATTGTTGGGGTGCGTGATATGTCTGTTATATACGAGCCACCTCAAAATCGTAAGCCTGTGCAAACCTATGTAATGGAGTATGATACAGAAGTTATAAAAGAAGCAATTACTAAGGAGTTAGAACGTGGAGGGCAGGTATATTATCTATATAATAATGTTGAAAATATAGCAAAGAAAGCCGCAGAGATATCTAACTTAGTTGATGAAGCCAAAGTTGCACATGCGCATGGTCAAATGACAGGAAACGAAATTGAATCTATAATGGAAGATTTCGTAAATAAAAAAATAAACGTGCTTGTATGTACAACAATTTTGGAATCGGGAATTGATATACCAAATGCTAACACCATTATTGTAGAAAATGCAGAAAGATTAGGTTTAGCACAACTATATCAAATTCGTGGAAGAGTTGGAAGAAGTAATAGACAGGCCTATGCATATATTATGTACAAAAGGGATAAAATACTATCTGAAGTAGCAAATAAAAGGCTTAAATCAATACGTGAATTTACAGAGTTTGGGTCTGGATTTAAAATTGCAATGCGTGACCTAGAAATAAGGGGAGCAGGAAGCCTGCTTGGAGAAATTCAGCATGGTCATATAGAGCAAGTAGGATATGATATGTATTGTACATTACTAGACCAAGTTGTAAAAGAAATGCAAGGATACGAGGTGGAAGAAGATACAGATGTACAAATAGACATAGATGTATCAAGTTATATACCAGATGAATACATATCAGATTCAGGTCAAAAAATTGAAATCTACCAAGATATTGCATTGTGTAAAAATGAAGCGGATATTCAAGATGTAATTGATGAGATAATAGACAGATACGGAGTAATGCCTGAAGAGCTTGAGAATTTAATTGATATAGCAAGAATTAAAATTTTAGCTAAAGAGAAAAATGCAACAAAGATATCTCAAAGAGGACAAAATTTTGTATTTTATTTCAATGCTAAAAAGTTTGATATGGATATTGCATCTTTGGTTGAAAAGTACAAAAATCAAATAATGTTTTCACAAGGAAAAGATCCATACATAACGTTAAAAACAAACGCATTAAACGATAAACAAAAACTTCAAGCAATAAAAGAATTCTTGAATTTTGGGGACGAAGCAAAAAATTAAAGTTTACGTAAAATTAAAGTATTGAGTAAGTTTTTGTTTAAGTCAAACAAAGATTACAGTAGGAGGTGGAAAATGCAAGTTATAACAAGCAAAGACAACGAATTAGTTAAAACTATAAAAAAGTTAAAGGAAAAAAAATACAGAGATGCAACAGGAAAATATATTATTGAAGGTGCTAAACTAATAGAAGAGGCAATTCAAGAAAAGGCTAATATTGAAACAATTGTTGTATGCGAAGACTGTATGAAAGAAGACACATTGTGCAAAAAATTAGTATACGAGATAGCAAAAGAAAACATTGTGTATGTTAGTAGCAATGTATTTAATACTATGACTGATGTTTCGAATCCACAGGGGATTTTAGCTGTTATAAAAAGAGCAGAAAAAACTCAAAAAATTAATTATAAAGAAGATGTAATAATTGTATTAGATGGAATACAAGATCCAGGAAATTTAGGTACAATTCTTAGAACAGTTGATAGTGCAAACATAAAACAAATAATAGTTTCTGAAGAAACTGCGGATGTTTTTAATTCTAAAGTTGTTAGATCTACCATGGGTGCAATTTTTAGAGTAAATGTTATCAGATCTGAAAATTTAGTAGATGATTTAATGAAAATGAAAGATAACGGATTTGATATTGTAGTTACAGCGTTAGATACAAATGAAAGCATATACGATGTTAACTATATGAAAAAAGTAATTGTTATCGGAAATGAAGCAAATGGAGTTTCAGAAGAAATAAAAGAAATTGCTGATAAAAAAGTTAAAATTCCAATGCTTGGAAAAACTGAAAGCTTAAATGCTTCTGTTGCTGCAGGAATTATGATTTACGAGTATGTTAGAAATAAATTGAGTTTAAAATAAAACAAACAAATTTGAAATAAAAAAAATTTCATCAACAATTAAGTCACTTACCAAAAGTTTATTTTTGGTAAGTGACTTTTTTAATTGTGTATGTTATATTTAGCTCTTGCTTCAAGCCAGGTGTTGTCTTTAACAGCTTCAATAAGCCAATTTACAAGCTCTTCTGGAACATCAGAGTGTTCAATTAAAACTTTACTAATTGTATCAATTTTCATGGCATTGTTTAAATATTCTTCAGATTTAAATACGTCGTTTATTGTTTCATTTGTGTTATCCATTGTTAAAAAACTCCCTAATTAATATAGAGAGCATTCTAACAATAAACTATTTTTGTGTCAATATATTATTTTCAAAATAAAAACAATATATTCAAGGTAGGTAATGTTTTTTTATAAGGCTATGCATTTTTTATAAGCAAAGCTAAATCTTTTAAAGTATTGCAAGCATTGGCAATTTGTTCGTCTGAAAAACCGGAAAGTACTTTTTGGGTGTCATGAGCAATAGTTATAGTTTTTCCAAATAAAATATAATCTGCAGATAAGCCTGTTAAGTCGCACAATTTCTTTAGTTTTTCCACTGATAAGTAGCTTTGACCTTTTTCCAGAATTCCTAGGTATTGTCCGGTAATTCCAATTTCTTTAGCAAAGCTTTCTTTTGTCATATGCATATTTTCTCTAGCATTTTTAATTCTTTTTCCAATTTCTTCCTTCATGTTTATCATCCTTTTTCTGAAAATGTTGATTTTGAATAAAACTAACCATGTAAAAATTCACTTTTTTAAACCTGTGATTAAAGTTTTAATCATATGTAGTTTAAACAATTAAAGAAAATGTTGTATGATATGAAATGATAATAAAAAATGACAAAAAATGACAAAAGGTGAAATTGATAAATAGAGGGAGAAATTATTTATGAGAATATTAATAGTAGAAGATGATGCAAATGAATGTAAAAAGTATACTGATATTGCTAAAATGAAGGACAACATAGAAATTGTAGCAGTTACAAACTCTTCAACAGAAGGCTTAAAACACGTTAAGAACTTTAGCCCAGATGCAGTTATACTGGACTTAGAATTAACTGAAGGAGAAGGTAGCGGTTTTGATTTTATTCAAGGATTAAAAGACCAAAAGCCTGAAAAAATGCCCCAAATTATCGTAACTACTAACATATATTCTGAATCAGTTTATAATTATCTTCACAAAAACAAAATAGATTTTATATTTTATAAGAATCAAGCTAACTTTTCTCATGAGAATGTGTTGAATACATTACTACTTTTGAATGAATGTGGTGGAAAAATAACTACAGCCAACCAAGCAAAACTTGATTTTGAAGATTCTGAAGAAGATGTAATTTCTAAAAGAATTAATGAAGAGCTTGATTTAATTGGTGTTGCTATGCACTTAAAAGGAAGAAAGTATCTGGCTGATGCAATATATTACGTTATTAAAAATGCAGACAACGGTGAAACAATTCCGGTTGTACAGTATTTAGTTTCAAAATACAAAAGAGCTAGCAGCACAATTAGCAGAGCAATGCAAAATGCAATACTACATGCATGGAGAATTTCTTCAATAGAAGATTTAACCAATTTATATACAGCAAGAATTAATTATGAAACTGGAGTTCCAACTCCAACAGAATTTATATATTACTATGCAGACAAAATTAAAAAGACAATTTAATAAAAAAAGCTTATACGATTAGTATAAGCTTTTTTTTACAGTAAATAAATCTATCTAAGAGCAAATCTTAAATAAAATAAGGTTTGCTCTTTTTTTGTTGTTGATTATCATATTTTGTCATATTATAAACATTTTTCTACTAAAAGTGCAGTCCATCAAATCACCGCAAATGCCCGTTATCAATGATATTTTTGAAATAACAAAAGGAAACGGGAGGTGAGAGATATGAGCTTCTGGGAGTGGATAAGATATATAATGGGTATCTAGTTTTAAGAAAAATCAACATAATTGGTTAAACAGTTATGTTGATTATTTTTTTTATTTTCGATATAATAAACCCAATAAAATTGGAGGTTTACATGAACGTAGATTATTTTAATTATATCGTAAAAATTGTATTTATAAATTTTTATGCAATTTTGATTTTTTTTAAGATTAATAACTATAAAAATACTAAACTATATCAAAAAATTTATATGGGTATTCTAGTTATTCTGTCAACAATTATGTATCTTTTGCTTAGAACAGTGTTTGATATTATTGTAAGTGTGATAATGATTTGTATATTTGAAACAATTGCAATAAAAGCAATTACCAAGAAAAAGACGGGAAACGTAACTGTTGGAATCATGATTTCCAATGCTGTTTCCTTAATACTAATGGTTATTTCTGCAATAATTGAATTTGTGGTATTCCAAAGAGCATTATTGATTAAAGCAGATAATAATATAAGCTTGGTAATTAATGTAATTTTAATTGAAGTAGTAGAAGCAATGTTTTTGTTTTTTATTTTTAAAACCAGAAGGCTAAAGGATGGATTTATCTTCTTACAGAGACAAAATGAATACATTGATATTGCTGTAATAAATATTAGTATTGTTTTAGTGTTAGTGTATACATTTATTACTTATGCTAATGAAATGATATATAAATCGTTATTTTGGTTTTATATACTACTTGGAGTATTAACTACAGTTATAATTCAAAAAACTATAGTAATGTATTATAAACAAAAACTAACCAACGACACTATAAAAGATTATGAGCTTAAAATTCAAGAGAAAGATTCAGAGATAAAACGATTAACTGAAGAATCATTCCGTGTTAGTAAAATAAATCATGAGTTTTATAATCGTCAGAGAGCTCTTGAAAAAATGGTAAATGAAAAATTAAAAAAAGCAGATACAGAGTTCGCTGAAGATAACGAAATATTATCTAGAATACAAGAGTTAACAAAAGAACATTCTAATAAGCTAAAAGAAAATAGATTGATAATTGAGCTTCCAAAAACTGATATTAGTGAAATTGATGATATGTTCAAATACATGCAAGATGAGTGTGTTCAAAACAACATAGAGTTTAACTTAAAAGTAAGCGGTAACATACATCACATGATTAATGCGCTAATATCAAAAGAACAGTTAGAAACGATGATAGGTGATCATATTAAAGATGCTATAATCGCAATTAATTCAATTGATAGTAGTAATAAAAAAATATTTACTTTTATTGGTTTAAACGAAAAATACTATGAGCTATGTATATCAGACACTGGCATTGAGTTTGAAATAGAAACTTTAGCAAAATTAGGAATTGAGCCAGCAACTACTCACAAAGATACAGGAGGTTCTGGTATTGGTTTTATTACGACTTTTGAGACTTTAAAACAGTGTAATGCAACTATTGAAATAGAAGAAAAGGGTCCAATAAGCGATACTGATTATACAAAAGTTGTAAAATTTATATTTAATGGAAAGAATGAATACAGAATTAAGTCATATAGAAGGAACAATATACAAAGTTGCATTATTGATAAGCGAATAAAAATATTTTCATTATAATAAGAAGAATAAGAAAAAGCATGTTGAAAGCAATAGTTATAAGGGTTTAAATTTGACCGGTTAACATAAAAATGGTATAATTATATTGGATGTGGCAGATATGTCACATGTAAAAATTTTTAACCAGCATTGCTGGAGAAAGGAGCTCACCATGGGCGGCAATTACGATTACGAAATGCCTCGGATTTTAGAGGCGCTGATGGACATTCGGGGAATTGTAAAAAAATCTTCGGAAGCAACAGACTATACGGCAAATAAGAGCCAGGACATTATGCAGGAGATGCATAACGTAGAGAATTGCATTATGTTACTCCTGGATGAACAGCGCAAGCAAACGGAGCTTCTCCGTAAGATTGCGGAAAAAGTTTGTAATCAGTCGGCAGCAGAATCCGAGAACGCGGAAGCGTTCAAGTGAGTTTCTATGGGGTGGATGTATGTCCGCCCCGTTTTTTGTTGACTTTTAAAACTAGAAATGATATAATGCACGCAAGTTAAATAAAAAACGTTGATTAGGACATAATTAAATAAGCTCTTATATATAGTGAGTTTGGGACAGTGAAAACCAAATTATAATATTGTTTAATTCCTACCTATAAGTGAAATAGAAAACTATTTCCGGTTTAAAACCGTTAAAATTATAAAGTTAAATAGAGGATGGTACCGTGCTATGCACGCCTTAGGTACTGTCCTTTTTGTTTTTTCACGCAAAATAAAAGTAAAGGGGAGATTAATTATGAGAATTTCAAAAATGGGAATGAAAAGCGTAAAATTAAGTAATTTAGACGAAATGTATCCAGCACAGGATATATTAATTCAAACAAGTCAAGTAAAACAATATGGAAGCGGAGTGTATGCCTACGATAACATACCACTTAAAGTACAAGACAACGTAGAAGAAATTATAAAGAAAAATTTTAACAGAGCAGATTTTATAGAAGTTCAAATGCCATTAATTCAACAAAAAGAAATATGGGAAAGATCTGGAAGATTTGAAAAATATGTTGAAGAAGGTGTTATGATGACTTCTGAAACAGATAAAGGAACATATTGCTTAGCTCCAACAGCTGAAGAAGCAATAACAGTGTTTGCAGAAAATAGAGTAACTTCTCATAAGCAAATGCCAGTTGGATACTATCAAATAGGAGCAAAATTTAGAAATGAAATAAGAAACAGAGGTTATTTGCTAAGAGGAAAAGAATTCTTAATGTTCGATTTATACACTTTTGACAGAGACGAACAAGGAATGATGGATTCTTATAACAAAGTTAGAGAAACATATTTTAAAACATTTAGTGAAATTGGTATGGATATAGTTGCAGTTGCAGCAGATAATGGTGCAATGGGTGGAAAAAGATCAGAGGAAATAATGGCTCTTTCTAGAATTGGAGAAGATACTATTTTATACGATAAAGAGTCAAATCAAGGACTAAATGTTGAAGTTTTAGAAAAAGAAAATGCAGAAGAATATTTAAAAGAAACGTATAATATTGATGATGTTAAAAAATTAAAAGAAGAAAAAGCTTGCGAGCTTGGACATATTTTTGCATTAGGAACAAAATATTCAGATTCTATGGACATAAAATATATTGATAACGATAATAACAGAGCACCTTTCTACATGGGATGCTATGGAATAGGAGTTAGCAGAGTTTTAGGATTAATTTACGAAAACAACATAATTACTGAAAATGGTAATGTTGTAGGATATTCACTACCTGTATCTGTAACACCATATTATTTATACATAATTAGCAACGATAAAAAGAAAGATGTTGCAGAAGATATGTATACAAAGCTTTTAGACAATGATGTTGAGGTAATAATAGATGATGTAAAGGGTTCTATCGGAGAAAAAATAAGAAATGCAAAAATATTAGGTATTCCATATATTGCAATACTAGGTAACAATACTGAAGATGGATACGTTGAAGTTGAGAGAACTAAAGATGGTAAGAAAATGGTAATGAAAATTGAGGATGTATATTCAGCATTCAAAGATATGAGCATTACTAAAAAAGACATAGAAATGTAGTATATAAAATATAATTATAAAAAGAGTGGAGACCAGGCAATGTGTAAAAATACACTTACCTGGTCTCCATGCTATTTAGAGGTAGTAGAGCAGCTCTCCAGTTTCCATACTCATGCATGCAAATGCAGAGTAGCAGTCAGAGTTGCTCGGAAGTTGCTGGTGCTTTACGGGTACATCAGAACTGTCATAGTACTTGAAGAAACGTTTCTTTCTGCCAAAATCCCGCATAACCTTAATTAGCGCGGCAGCAGTAATGCTCTTTTTGTGACCATAAACAGAAATGGTTGCTATCTGATTTCCCTCATTTTCCGTTATTTCAAAGATAGCATCTTTGAAGTTGGGAACCTCTTGAAGCATGTTAACACTCCCTCATATTTAAATTTGGAACATTGTCCCATACGAACAATTCTAGCACATTATGTTAATAATGTCAAAATAAGTGTCATATTTAATTTGATTATGTAATACGAAAATAATCATAACAAAATAGATTATGAATAGAATAATATGAATATTGTTTTAGGAGGACAGGCGATATGCGTTCAGAGTATATAAAAGAAACCATAATCGTTGAAAAAAGCGAGGAAGAAAAGGAAAAGGAATTAATGGTTTCAATTTTAAAAACCAAAAAAAGCATTCAGGATGCAAATGAAAATTATCAATATGCTGAAGGAAAACTTATAGACTACTTTTTATACACGTTAAAGGCTGAGCAAGCAAAATTAGATTACTTAATAGAAAAGGCAAAAGCAAGAGGCTTAACTTTAGATATAATAGGTAACAAGAAAATATATTGAATTTTATGTAAATCTATAATATAATAATCAAAAAAATTGAAGGAAAATAAAATGATAAGAATAAGTAATATAAAAATAAGAGAAGATTTGGATGAGAATGATTTATTTGAGAGAATTTTTAAAAAATATAGAATAAAAAAAGAAGATGTTACTGAGAAAAGAATTGTAAAAAAATCTATTGATGCAAGAAAAAAAGAAGATGTTCATTACAATTATTGCGTAGAAATTAAATGTAAAAATGAAAAGCATATAAAAAATGTAGAGCTTGTAGAAGAAAAGAAGCAAGAAAAAATTGATGTAAAAAGAAAATCTACAAAGAGACCGGTAATTGTTGGAGCTGGTCCTGCTGGATTGTTCTGTGCATTAGTGCTTGCACAAAATGGCATTAAACCAATAGTTATAGAGCAAGGAAAAAGAGTAGAAGAGCGAATTGAAGATGTAGAAAAATTTAGAAATACAGGTGTACTTAACCCAAGTTCCAATGTTCAATTTGGTGAAGGTGGAGCTGGAACTTTTTCAGATGGAAAGTTAACAAGCGGAATTAACAGTCCACTATGTAAAAAAGTTTTAGAAGAGTTTTACAAATCTGGTGCACCAGAGCAAATTTTATACATAAACAAGCCTCATATAGGAACAGATAATTTAGTTTCAGTTATAAAAAATATGAGAAATAGAATAATTGAGCTAGGTGGAGAGTTTTTATTTAATACTAAATTAATAGACATAGAAATTACAAACTCAATAGTAAGTGCTGCTATTTGTAATACTGGAAGAATCGAAACAGATACTATAGTTCTTGCAATAGGCCATAGTGCTAGAGATACATTTGAGATGTTATATAAAAAAGGTGTGGAAATGCAAAAAAAGAATTTCTCTGTGGGTGTTCGTATAGAGCATAAACAATCAACAATAAATACATCTCAGTATGGAACTATTACAAAACTAAAACTTCCACCAGCTGAGTATAAAATGGTTTATCATGGTAATGAAAGATCATGCTATACTTTTTGTATGTGTCCGGGAGGAGAGGTTATAGCTTCATCAAGCGAGCCTGGAACAATTGTTACTAATGGAATGAGCAAATATAAAAGAGATGGGGAAAATGCAAATAGCGCTGTTTTGGTTAATGTTACACCAGATGATTTTAAAGGAGAATCTCCGCTAGAAGGAATGTATTTTCAAAAACAATTGGAAGAAAAAGCGTTTATGCTAGGTGGATCTAATTATTATGCACCAGTACAGCGATATGAAGACTTTAAAGAAAACAAAAAAACTAGTTACATAGGAGATATAAAACCAACATACAAGCCGGGCGTTACAATGTGTAATTTAAATGAAATATTGCCCGAATTCGTTTCTAAAACTTTGGTCGAAGGAATAGATTATTTTGGTACTGTAATAGAAGGCTTTGACAATCCAGATGCGATACTTACAGGAGTTGAAACAAGAAGTTCTTCTCCTGTTCAAATAACAAGGAACGAAATAAAAATGTCGAATATTTATGGATTGTATCCTTGCGGAGAAGGTCCAGGATATGCAGGTGGCATAATGTCTGCAGCTGTAGATGGTATACAATGTGCAATCGAAATATTAAAAAATGAGTAAAACATAAGCATAATTTGTCCAAAATCACATAAGTAATAAAGAGGTGATTTTATGGAAAATTATGCTTTATTTTTATATATCGGATGCATAGCTTTAGTAGTATTTATTGGAAGATCATTTTTGTTTCCAATAAAAAGAATATTTAAATTAATAGTAAATTCTTTATTGGGTGCTGGATTAATATGGATTACAAATTTAATTGGTACAAATTATAACTTTCACATAGGAATAAACATTTGGACGGTACTTTGCACGGGATTATTAGGTATTCCAGGATTTATACTAATTATATTGCTTAAGTTTTTAATGATGTAAATAACGATAAGCAAAAAATACAACTATATAAATTAATGTTAAATTATGTAAATAAAACACAATATAGCTTGAAAAAACAGCGAATATATGATAAAATCTTGGAAAATGGTGAAAGGGGATAAGTTAATGTTTTGTAATAAGTGTGGAAAAGAAATACCAAACGAAAGCGAATTTTGTAAATTTTGTGGAACTAAAATAGACAGAGCGCTTTTTGAGCAAAATATAAAAGCACCAGAAAATAAAACTGTTAAAGTTGTATTCACTAGAAGAAAAAGACTAATGGGATGTGCTATTCCAATAAGAATTTTTGTTGACGGAAATAATGTTGCATCACTTAAAAATGGAGCATCTGCTGAAGTTGAATTGCCAGCAGGAACTCACAAGGTTGTATTCGATACATTTGGAGAAGCTTATCAAAAAGAGATTGATTTTTCTTCAGAATATAGTAAAATATATGTGAACTCTGTTATGAGAATGGGTCTTGTATCAGGTATAGCACAAATAGAATCAATAGTAAACGAAAAATAAAAGGAGA
Organism: uncultured Clostridium sp.; assembly: GCA_947165355.1. Lineage (GTDB taxonomy): Bacteria > Bacillota > Clostridia > TANB77 > CAG-508 > CAG-492. The sequence continues at coordinate 15,715 of CAMUZZ010000002.1, read as the reverse complement.
GATTAAAATGAGTAATTTTTGTATGCATTGTGGAACAATGTTAGGAGATGACGAAAAATTTTGCCCAAACTGCGGAGCAAAAGCAGAAGTTGAAAAAACAGAAGTAAAAGAGGAGCCAGTAGTAGTTAATAACACACAAACAGTAAACACAAATGCAAGTCAAGCAGGTGTGGCACCAAAAACAAATGGACTAGCAATTGCTGCTATGGTTTGTGGTATTGTAGGTATTTTTATTGCTAACTTATGGCTTGGAATTATAGCTTTAAGCTTAGGTATAGCTGCAAAAAATAAACTAAAAATTTTCCCAGAGCAAAAAGGAAAAGGTATGGCAACAGCTGGTATAGTTCTAGGTATAATAGACTTAGCTTTAGCTGTTTTAGGATTTATAATTACTTTAGTAGCTTATAGCATATTCTAGTTTATTGCAAAGTATGCTTGTACTTTTTGTAATTGTATGATACAATCTAAACATATTTAAAATAAGCCAATTAAAAAGCAAAGTAGTATATATGTTTTGTTTAAAGAGAATTTGGATATTAAGCTGTGAATCCAAAAAGCATAATATGTACGAAATTTCACTTTTTAGGTTATTTGCTGAAAGTAATAGTAGGCAATACGGTTGTTACGTTAAAACTATAACAAGGTATATAAATGCAAGCTTTTTAGCATTGGCATAAATATATAAAATTAGGTGGTACCACGAGCTATTCGTCCTATTAAGGATGAATAGCTCTTTTTGAATTTTGGGGACGGAACAAAAAAAATTAAGTCAAATTTTGGACGGTGCAAAAAATTCAAAAACGTAAAATTTAGAATATAAAATTCTAAAATCAAACTGCCAAGAAAGGAAGAAATTATGAAAGAAGAAATTGAGAAAATTAAATTAACTGCTAAAGAAGAAATCTCTAAGGTAGAAGATTTAAAAACTTTAGTTGATTTAAAAGTTAAATATCTAGGAAAAAAAGGTGAATTAACTTCTGTTTTAAGAGGAATGGGAGGTTTATCTGCTGAAGAAAGACCAATAATTGGAAGCTTGGTAAACGAAGTAAGAGATGAGTTAGAAACTATTATAAATGAGAAAGAAGAGGCTTTTAAATTAGAAGAATTAAACAAAAAATTAGAAAAAGAAACAATAGATATAACTCTTCCAAGCAAAAAGGCTATAAGAGGAAGCGAGCATCCACTAAATAGAACAATTGAAGAAATTGAAGATTTATTTGTTTCAATGGGATACGAGGTTATAGATGGTCCAGAGCTTGAAACAGATGAGTTTTGCTTCGAAAGATTAAATTTACCAAAAGGACATCCTGCAAGAGATATGCAAGATTCATTCTATATAACTGATGAATATTTACTTCGTACACAAACATCTGCTGTACAAGCTCACACGATGCTAAAATATGCAAAAGATCAAAAGCCAATAAAGATGATTTGCGTTGGAAAAACATATAGAAGAGAAGATGATGCAACACACTCTCATCAATTCAATCAAGTTGAAGGATTAGTAATAGATAAAAAAGAAAATAAAGTTTCTCTAGCTGATTTAAAAGGAACTTTGGAAGTATTTATGAAAAAAATGCTTGGAGAAAATACGGAATTACGTTTCAGACCAAGTTATTTCCCATTTACAGAGCCTTCTTATGAAGTTGATTGTACATGTTTTAAATGCGGAGGTAAAGGATGTAGCTTATGTAAGCAAACAGGTTGGATAGAAGTTCTTGGTTCAGGAATTGTACATCCAAATGTTCTAAAAATGAATGGATACGACCCAGAGGAGTGGGGCGGATTTGCATTTGGAACTGGAATAGATAGACTTGCAATGTTTAAATATGGAATACCAGATATGAGATATTTATATGCAAATGATGTAAGATTCTTAAAGCAATTCGACAGAAAGGATATTTAAATAACGAAAATATAAGTAGGAGGTAAAAAATGATATTAAGTAGAAATTTTGTTAAAGATTATATAGATTTACCAGATGACATAGATATTAAAACAATTGGTGAAGATATGACTCGTGTTGGTAATGAATACGATGAAGCACGCAATTTTATTGATTGTACAAATTTGGTAATTGGAGAAATAATTACATGTGAAGAGCATCCAGATTCAGATCATTTGCATGTTTGCAAAGTAAATGTTGGAAAAGATATATTGCAAATTGTTTGTGGTGCTCCAAATGCAAGAGCCGGAATTAAAGTTATTGTCGCACTTCCAGGTGCAAAATTACCAGGAGGAGAAATAAAAGCAGGTGCTATCAGAGGTGTTGAATCAAATGGTATGATGTGTTCTATTGCTGAGCTAGGTTTGGACAACAAGTTCTTAAAACCAGAAGATAAGGAAGGAATAGCTGAGCTTGGTGAAGATAGTGTAGTTGGTGAAGATCCAATTAAATATTTAGGATTTGATGATGAGATAGTTGATTTTGAATTAACAGCAAATAGAGGAGATTTATTAAGCATGCTGGGCATGGCATATGAGCTTGGAGCTGTTTACGATAGGCCTGTAAAAGAGCTAAATCTAAGCCATGGTGAATCTGGCGACGACATCAACAATAGCTTTAAAGTTGATGTTCAAACTGAAAACTGTAGTTTGTTCTTAGCTAAAAAGGTTGAAAATGCCGAAATAAAAGAAAGTCCAGATTTTATAAAAAATAGATTAATGGCTTGTGGAATACGACCAATAAATAATGTTGTAGATATAAGTAATTACGTAATGCTAGAGCTTGGACAACCTTTACATTTTTACGATGCCGATAAACTAGGTGACACTATAGTAGTAAGAATGGCTGAAAATGGAGAAAAACTAACAACTCTAGATAATATTGAAAGAGATCTTGATGACAACGATATAGTTATAGCAAATAAAGAAAAGTCTGTAGGACTAGCTGGTGTTATGGGTGGACTAGATACAGAGGTAACTCCTGAAACAAAGAACATAATAATAGAAGCTGCTATATTTGATGGTGTAAAAGTTAGAAAAACTTCTAAAAAGATAGTAAGAAGTGAAGCAAGCAATAGATTTGAAAAAGGATTAGATTGTCATAGAACATACATGGCAATAGAAAGAGCTTGTCAAATGCTAGAAAAATATGCTGGTGGAACTGTTAAAACTGGAATTTGTCAGTATGATGCAACTTCTCCAGAAGATAAAAAAATTACAATATCATATAAAAATATAAACGATGTACTAGGATCAGATATATCTAAAGAAGAAATATTAAATGTATTTCGTAAGTTAGCATTTACGTACGATGCAAATGATTCAGAAGTTACAGTAAATGTGCCAAGTAGAAGATTAGATATTTCAATAAAAGAGGATTTAATTGAAGAAGTAAGTAGAATTTATGGTGTAGATAACATCAAAGGAACAATTCCAGTTATGGGTCAAAAAGCAGGCGATTACGACAATACAATAAGATCAATAAGACATAAAATGTCTGAGCTTGGATTAAATGAAACATTAACTTATATTTTAATAAACGACAAAGATGTTCATAAGTTCACAACAGACAAGTTTGAGGAGCTTAAACTTCTAGATCCTATAACAGAGGAGCGTAATACGTTAAGATACAGTGTTATTCCATCACTTGTTAAAACCTATGAATATAACAAAGCACACTACAATAAAGATATTTCTATATTCGAAATTGGAAAAGGATTCTTCAAAAAAGGAGAAGAATATGGGGAAAATCAAAAAATTGCAGCATTAATGACAGGAAAGTATTATATTGGTGTTGGAAATCAATCAAATGTTGATTTTTATATTATTAAAGGTATTGTAGAAGAATTGTTAGACTACTTAGGATACGCAAACAGGTACAGCTTCTTAATACCAAAGGAGATACCATCAGAGTTCCATCCAGGTCAAGTTGCGGAAATAAACGTAAATGGTGAAGGCGTTGGTATTGTTGGAAAGTTACATCCATCTCAAGCAAAAGATCCTGTTTTTGTAATGGAAATAAATTTAGATAAATTATTAGCTAAAAGAGTTGGAAAGATGAAGTACAAGGAAATTTCTGCATATCCAAATATCAATAAAGACGTTGCTTTTGTTATGGATAAAACTAAAACATCAAAAGACATTGAAATGGCCATAAAAAAAGCAGGAGGAAGCCTGCTTACAAATATTGAGGTTTTCGATGTTTATACTGGTGAAAATGTAGGAGAAAATGAAAAATCTATAGCATATTCTTTAACTTTTAATGATCCAAAGAAGACGTTAACTGAAGAAGAAATAACGCCAGTTTTCGAAAAAATAATTGAAACTGTAGAAAGCAAATGTGGAGTTAAACTAAGAAAATAATAAATAAGTTGTGTTTAAAAAGTTAAAATAGTTATAACATAAAATTAGAAATACTAGAATGCAAAGGTAGAATTGACGAAACATGTTGCAACAATTGACGTAATACCTAAAAAATGGTATAATATGGGCTGTTAGACGTACGAAAGTACATAGGCCCAGATTTCGAATGAAATCGTGTCAAAATTAGGAGGTTAAATTTATGATGTCGAAAGACGAAGTTAAGGCAGCTGTTGCTGAGATTGAAGAAGCCAGTCTTAAACGGCTTTTAGAAATCACGGCACGCTACAGAGTTCTTATGAAAAAGGCTCTGAAAGACGAGAACTTCCATCTTACAAACTTAGAATCAGATGTAATGGAAGGCGCAACTGCAGAGGCAACATTGCTTGGAATGGCAGAGCATAAGCTTTATATGTTGCACGATGAAGAATCCTAATACTTTAGCACACCAGTTTTGCTGGTGTGCTTTTCTAATTTTAAATTACTTTTCTATCATCGAATGTAATTGAAGATTAAATAATATATTGGTTATTTAATAGAATAAAAATTATATTTATTTGAAATAGTAAACATAATATGATATAATAGTAATGTATCAGTACTTCTGATAGTACTATAGGCCAACCCCTCAATTGAGGGTACAAATGAACAGGAGGTTCAAATGATCACACGCAAAGAGTTCAATGAGCGCTATGCTCAAATCGAAAGCGCAGATGTGTCTATGCTAAGGGCAATTATTGCCGATTTTCACGCACGTGGAATTTGGTACCATGAGCCTAAAAGCAGCGCATCTGGAGACCCCCGGGAAGTAGCCCGAAGAGACAACGAGGAAACTCTTCTTGGCATGGCCGAAGCCCTGCTCAACCTCAAAACGAAAGATGAGCAGTGAGTAAGGAGCGCACCAGAAAGATGGTGTGCTCCTTTTTTGTGCAAAAGTTCGGCTCTACATAAAATTTTTAAAATTTGTTGAAAAAAGTACTATTATGTGCTAACATAATAATTGTATGACGTTTAACTAAGGAGGAGTTAAAATGGACGAAAATTTAAATGAAGAGAATGTAGTAAAAATAGAAAATAAAAAACATTATGTATCAAAAAATACAGTTTGCACAAGAATACTTGCTGGAATTTTAGCATTTTTAATGGTTGCATCATTAGTTGCTACAGTAGTATCTTTTTTAGTAAATAAATAATTATAAAACAAAAGAGAATGGCTTAGTGCTTGATGTTTCAAGCACATTTTATTTTATAGTTAAAAATAAATGCCATACTTATAGATAGTAAAGTTTGAACGGGGGGAAAGTATGTTTAATAATCTTTTAGCAAATATTAACACATATTATCAAGAGCACATAGTAAGTTATCTAAACGAATTGTACCAATATCCAATTAAATTAGTTCCACACATAATAGACATAGCAATTGTGGTATTTTTAATATATAAATTTTTCAAAATATCAAGAAATTCAAGAGCTATGCAACTTGTAAAAGGAATATTTTTGTACATTATATTAACCGCACTTAGCTCAATTTTCCAATTAACAATAATAAATTACTTTTTAAGACAATTCTTAACATACGGTGTAATTGCATTAATTGTTATATTCCAGCCAGAGCTTAGAAGGGCATTAGAACAGCTTGGATCTAACAAGTTAACAAGATTTATAGGAATTGAAAAAGATAAGTATGTTCAAACTAAGGAAGATATTTATAAAATAGTAATAGCGGCTACAGAGCTTGCTAAAACTAGAACTGGAGCTTTAATTGTTCTTGAAAAAGATATAAAAATTAAAGATATAATAGATTCTGGAATTGTGGTAAACTCAGAAATATCACCACAATTATTAGTTAATATATTTGTACCAAACACGCCATTACATGACGGTGCGGTAATTATTTCTGAAAATAAAATAGTAGCGGCAGCATGTATTTTACCACTTGCAAGTAATCAAGATATAGCAAGAGAGCTTGGAACAAGACATAGAGCAGCTCTTGGAATTGCAAAAGAATCAGATAGCGTTGCAATTGTTGTTTCAGAAGAGACTGGAAAGATTTCGCTTGCAAGAAATGGAAGATTATTAGTTGACGTTAAAGAAGAAACTTTAAAACAAATATTATTAAAAGATTTTGCTGAAAAATACAACGAGAAATCAAGAGGTGTAAAAAACATCAGACGTAGAATAAAACGTAAATCTACAAATGAAAGTAATAAAGAAGAATAAACAAAATAGGGGACGGTTCTTTTGACACAAAAATTAAAAAAGTGTGTCAAACAGAACCGTCCCCATTGAAACATTGAAGGGTGGGAATAATGAGAAATATACGTTTAACAATTGAATACGATGGCAAAGATTTTAATGGTTGGCAAAAACAACCTAAAAAACTAAATATTCAAGGCGAAATAGAAAGAGCAATATGTGAATTAACTGGGGAAGAAAAGGTTGATTTAATTGCATCTGGAAGAACTGATGCAGGTGTTCATGCACTTGGTCAAATAGCAAATTTTAAAACAGATAATGAGAGTATTCCTATAGATAAATGGGCACTTGCACTAAATTCAAAATTAAAAAAATCAATTAGAATTTTAAAGGCTGAGGAAGTTGACGAAAGATTTCACAGTAGATATACATGTAAAAAGAAAACATACAGATATGTAATAAATAACAATGAATGTGAGAGCGCAATATACAGAAATCTTGAGTATCATATGCCAGTTAAATTAGACGTTGATGCAATGAAAAAAGCAATAAAATATTTTGAAGGAGAGCATGACTTTAAAGCTTTTAAATCTAGCGGAACAAGTAGCAAGTCAAGTGTAAGAACCATTTATTCTGCGGAAATAAAAGAGATGGAAAATAATAGAATTTACATAGAACTTACAGGTAATGGATTTTTGTACAACATGGTAAGAATTATAGCTGGAACACTTGTTGATGTTGGTATGGGAAAAATTGATGTTGATACAGTACCAAAAATAATTGAAGACAAAGATAGAACTAAAGCAGGAAAAACACTATCTCCAAGTGGGCTATTTTTAGTAAAAGTAGAGTACTAAAAAATAAATTTATAATATTGAATTAAAAAAATATATTCGAACATACTAATTATGAATAATTAATTTTAGGAGGATTAGTATGGATAATAATGTTAATGTTTTAGATGAAATAAACAGGGGTGCAACAATGGGAATGGATGCAATTTTGTTTGTTTACGATAAAGTTGGTGATCAAACATTTAAACAGGTTTTAGATGGAGAATACAGAAAGTATAAAGAAATATCTCAAAGAGTTGAAAAAGAGTATAACAAATACTCAATTAAACAACCACACGCTACAAATGTAATGAATAAAGCAATGACATGGTATGGTATACAAATGAAAACAATAAAAGATCAAAGTAATGAAAAGCTTTCAGAATTGTTAGTACAGGGAACTAGTATGGGGATAATAGAAGGTGTAAGACTTCAAAATCAAAATAAAGATGATCATTTAGATCAAAATGTTAGACAGATATTGGACGATTTTGTAGTAATGCAAGAAGATAGCGTTGAAACTTTAAAAAAATACTTGTAGTTTTATTTGTAAATAGATAAATTTTCCATTATAGACAATAAATTAATAAAGTAGTATAATAATGCATGTTAATTAATGAAATGAGGTAAAATAAATGAAATTAGGGGTAGCATTTGCAGGCGGTGGTTTAAAAGGAGTAGCATATATAGGTGTAGTTAAGGCATTTAACGAACTAGGAATAAATGTAGACATATTGTCTGGAACAAGCTCTGGTTCAATGGCTGCTTCTCTATTTGCACTAGGATATACGCCAGAAGAAATGAGAGCAATAATATATAATAATTATAAGAAATTGGTAAAGGTTCCTAAAAAGCCTATAGTATCATCTGCATGTACGTTTTTAACAAAAAAGAGCATTAAAATTCAAGGTTTAATTCCAGGTGAGCGTGTTGAAAACTTAATTCAAAAAGCAGCAGAAGATAAAAATGTTCACACAATGTCAGATATAAAAATACCTTTTGCAGTTGCTACGGTTGATACTATATCAACAAAAGAATGCATCTTTATGTCAAGAAATTATAATTTACAAAATGACAGAATAGATTATCTATATGATGCTCCAGTTGGAAAAGCTATAAGATCAAGTATGGCGTTCCCAGGTATATTTACAACATCCCGTTATGAAAAATACAATTTCATAGATGGTGGAACTGTTGATAACTTGCCAACAGAAGTTCTTAGAGATATGGGGGCAGATGTTGTAATTGGATTAAGTTTTAAGCTAGATGACTATGATGTTGAGAATCAAAGTATATTTGACGTAATTCTAAGAGCTGTTGATATTTTTTCAATCAAAGATGTTAAAAAGGGTCAAAGAGAATCAGATTTAGCAATAGAAATTGATGCAAAAGGTACAAGCTTAATGGTTATTGACGATATAGATAAGTGTATAGACATTGGATATAAAGCAATAATGGATAGAAAAGAAGACATATTAAAATTGCTAGAGAGCAATAAATAGAAAATTTTGAGGATACAAAAAAGCAAAAGGTATATATATGCCTTTTGCTTTTTTGCATAGTATTTTTAGTGATATCAAAATATTCTATTTATGCTTTAATATTTATATCGTTCGAAGTAATGTATTCAACTAAATTATCTATTTCCGTTGTAAAATCTGCTTCAGATAATTCGTTTAATTCGCTTAGTAACTTGTTTACATATTTGCTTTTTGTTTTTTCTGGAATTATTCTTCCTTGCTTTTTAAAAGTTTGTAATTGATACTCTATTGCTTTAGGCGTTTTCGTTGAAGAAAGCAAATTAAGGCAAGCAACTAACAAGAATTTTTTCATATTTTTACTTATTTTAAGCTTATTAATTTCAACAATTAATTTATTTATGTTTTCTTTTGAATACATTTCATTTGGTTTATTCAAAATAAAAATTTCTTTATCCATAAATTCACTTCCTCAAATTTACATATCTAGTTTACATATTATATCATATTGGAGTTGCATAAGTAAAGTAGTAACGCAAATATCATGTAAATTAGAATAAAAATATATTATTACATTTTATGAATAAAAATTAAAAAAATACCAGATACTTTTTAAGATTTAAAAAAGATGGAAAAATCTTGAAAAAATGAAAAAAACAATATATAATGAAGTTACAGCAATTACAAAACTAAAGATACTAGGAAGGAGTGGTTTTTATGAACATTAAAATAACAGGTAAAGAATTAAAAGCAACAGAAGCAATTAAGGAGTATATCGAGAAGAAGTGTGAAAGACTACAAAAATACACTGAAGAAGAAATAGATGTTAGAGCAACAATAAAAACAGAGGGAAAGAATCAAGTTGCTGAAATTTCTGCAAATATAAATGGAAATTCATACAGAGCTGTAACAGAGAAAAATGACCTATACGCATCTATAGATAAAGATATAGATATTATTGAAGGTCAAATTAGAAAAACAAAAACTAAGAAAGAAAAACAAATAAATTCAGGTTCTATTAGAGCTCAAGAAGATATTAGTTTTAACGATGATAGCCATGAGGTAGAAAAAGAAGTTTTAAAAACAACATATTATAGTGTAAGACCAATGGCAGTTGAAGATGCTAAATTAGAATTACAAGATTCAAAAGATATGTTCTTAACATTTGTAAATGCTGAAACAGAAAAAGTTAATGTTATATTTAAATTAAAAGATGGAGTTAATTTTGGTTTAGTTGAACCAGAATAAAATATATTAAAATTACAATATAAAAACTGTAGACTACTATGTCTACAGTTTTTTTGGTGGAGGTGAGGAGAATCGAACTCCTGTCCAATAATTCTTCCATATAAACTTCTCCGAGTGCAGTTTGTTATTAAAATTCCCCTAAGTTATGGTTAACAAACAAACCTTAGCATAGAGTAGCTATAAAATACCCGCTATTTCCATAGCAAGAAATAGTTTCGTTTCCCACTAAATTCGTCGCCTTATTCTAAAACGTGGGCATTAAAGATAAGACGTCGCTGCAATTAGGCAGCGTATGCTAATTCTGTATTATCAGCGTTTATATTTATTTTGCTTTTTTATAGTGGCCGAAGCAACCATCCACTACTCGCTATTTATACTTCTAAATTACTGTCGAAACCGTTACACCCCCGTATTCAACTATTATTTATTATACATTAAAAATGTAATAATATCAATTAATTTACAAAATTTGTTGATTGTTTTTATGTTGAATGTAAGAGCAAATATATAATTAAAAACGAAAAATTTCATTAATTATTTACAAAAACATATTGCTAAAAATATGAAATATTGATAAAAATAAAGCAGAAGGTTAGCTTATATTTTTGGCTAATCAAACAAGGAGGAATCCATATGAAAATAGATAATATTCAAGAGCTAAATGATATTGCAAAACAAGTAAGAAAAGATATAATTGACGAGGTTTATTTTGCACAATCTGGGCATCCAGGGGGAGCTCTTTCGGTTGCAGATATTCTAACAGTATTATATTTTAATCAAATGAATATAAACCCTGAAAAACCAAAAGATGAATCTAGAGATAGACTTATATTATCAAAAGGTCATTGTTGTCCAGCACTTTATTCAGTGCTTGCACAAAGAGGATATTTTGATAAATCAGAACTAAATAGTTTTAGAAAAATAGATAGCTTTCTACAGGGTCATCCCGATTTAAATAAAGTACCTGGCGTTGATATGTCGAGTGGATCACTAGGACAAGGATTATCTGTAGCTAACGGTATGGCTCTTAATTCTAAAATGGAGGGCTTAGGATATAGAGTTTATTGCATTTTAGGTGATGGTGAAATTGAAGAGGGCCAGGTATGGGAAGCAGCAATGACATCAAGTAAATACAAATTAGACAACTTATGTGTAGTAGTAGATAATAATAATTTACAAATAGATGGTTCAATTGAAGAAGTTAAAGGTTTAAATAAAATTGAAGAAAAGTTCGAAAGTTTTGGATTTAACGTAATTTCAGTAAACGGAAATAAAATAAAAGACTTAATTAAAGCTTTTAACAAAGCAAAAACAGTTAAGGGAAAACCAACAGCCATTGTTGCAATTACAACAAAAGGAAAAGGTGTTTCTTATATGGAAGACAAAGCTGAATGGCACGGAAAAGCGCCAAATGAAGAAGAGTACAATCAAGCATTAAATGACTTAAATAATGGGGACGGAGCAAAAAATTAAAGTAAACATAAATAAGGAGAGTTATTATGGATGAAAATAAAAAAATTGCAACAAGACAAAGTTATGGAGAAGAACTTGCTAAAATAGGTGAATTAAATAGTAAGATAGTTGTACTAGATGCAGATTTGTCTACAGCAACTAAAACAAATATTTTTGCATCTAAATTTCCAAATAGATTTTTTGATGTAGGTATAGCTGAACAAGATTTAATGGGAACTGCTGCAGGATTTGCAACATGTGGTAAAATTCCATACGTAAGCACGTTTGCGGTTTTTGCTGCTGGAAGAGCATATGACCAAGTACGAAATAGCATATGCTATCCTAACTTAAACGTTAAAATATGTGCAACACATGCGGGTGTTACAGTTGGGGAAGATGGAGCTAGCCATCAAATGCTAGAGGATTTAGGAATGATGAGAGCACTTCCAAATATGAAAGTTTTTTCTCCATCAGATGATGCCCAAACAAGATGGATAATAAATGAAATATCAAATATGGAAGGTCCTGCATACGTTAGACTTTGTAGACTAAAATCCTCAGCAATATACGATGAAAATCAAAAGTTCGAAATTGGAAAATCAATTGTACATGGAACTGGAACGGATGCTACGATATTTGCTACAGGAATAACAGTTTCAGAAGCACTTAAAGCGAAAGAAATACTTGAAAAAGAAGGAATAAACGTGAGTGTTGTTGATATGTGTTCTATTAAACCAATTGACAAAGAAACCATAATAAAGTGTGCAGAGGAAACAAATAAATTAATTTCTGTAGAGGATCATAGTATAGCTTGTGGATTAGGATCTGCTATTTCAGAGGTATTAACAGATAACTATCCTAAAAAGCTTACAAGACTTGGATTAAATGACAGCTTTGGAAAGTCTGGTAAAGCAGAAGAGCTATTAAAGTATTTTAAAATTGATGCAGAAGCAATCATAGATGCAGTTAGAAATTAAAGAGCCAGAAGCAATAATTGGTATAGATAAGAATTAAGGAGCCAAGGGCTCTTTTTCTTTTGTTTGATTTGTTTACATATTTTATGGTTTACTATTTACAGAAAACGGTAAAATATGATAAAATACTGTACGAAAATAAGAGAAAAGAGATATTTATGCCAAAGTTTTTTATAAAAAGTAATCAAATAGAAAATGAAGTAATTACAATTTTAGGTGAAGATGTAAAACATATATCAAACGTATTAAGAGCTAAGATAGGAGACTCAGTACATGTTTGTAATATAGATGATTCATCAAATTATTCTGCTGAAATATTCGAAATACAAAAAGAAAGCATAAAGTGTAAAATACTAGAAAAAATTGAATCGGAAGCGGAATCTAAAATTAGTATAACAATATTCCAAGGGGTACCTAAGTCAGACAAGATGGAGTTAATAATACAAAAATCGGTTGAACTAGGGGTAAAGGAAATAACACCGGTACAAATGGAAAGGTGCGTTTCAATTATCACAGGAAAAGATGAAAAAAAGAAAATTGAAAGATGGCAGAAAATATCAGAGGTTGCAGCAAAGCAATCTGGAAGAGACATAATACCAAAAATCAATAATTGTATTAAAGTTAAAGATCTTTGTAATAGTATAAACAAATATAACGTTCTAATTGTTCCATATGAAAAGGAAGAAAACAATTCATTTAATAGTGTATTAAACGATTTAAAAGAATCGAGTAACGAAAACATTTCAATAGGTATTGTAATTGGTCCAGAAGGTGGATTTGAAGAGCATGAAATAGAGCTACTCAAATTATCTGGTGCAAAAATAGTTACGTTAGGAAAAAGAATACTTAGAACAGAAACAGTAGCTTTGGCAATGACAAGTGTTATTATGTATGAGTTTGGGGGTTGTATTTAATTGAAAGAAGATGAAGTTATAAAGAAAAATAGTAAAAAAGTAGAAGAAAAAGTAAATAAAAAGAATAATAATAAAAGTGCAGCATCTTCAACAAGCAAGAGCACTTCAAATAAAAAGGTAGTAAAAAATGAAAAAGAGGTTGTAGCCAAAAAGGAAAGCAATCCAAAGAATAAAGCTAATGTTTCAAAAGATGGAGTAGATGAAAAGAAAAAGACTAAAACTGATACAACAAAAAAAGCCCAAGTTGAAAAAAATAGTAAAAAAGAGAATAAAACATCTACAAAAATTACTTCCAATAATGTGCAAAATTCAGCAGAAAAAAAAGCATCAGATAAGGTAAAAGAATCAAATTCAGAGAAAAAATCATCAAGCAATGTTATAAATTCAAAGTCAGAGAAAAGTGTTAGTAAGCAAAAAAATGAACTAAAAGAGAACAAGAAGGCTGTAGATGCAAAAACAGAAAAGAAAACAGTAAATAAACAGGTTGATGAAAAGAAGACTTCAGATAAAAAAATAAATAAAGAAACAGCCAAAGAAGATGCTAAAAAGAAGGAAACTAAGAATGACGCAGCGGCTAAAAAAACAACCCAAAAAACAAATAGCTCGTCAAAAAACACAGACAACAAATCTGAAAAGAAAGCGCCTGGTAGTAAAAAGAAATCAGCAGACGATGTTTCTAAAGCAAGCGATGAAAAATCAACAAAGATAAAAATTAAATCTAACAAAAAAAGTAAAAAAGAAAAACCAGAAGAAGTAAAAGAAGAAGCTACTGAGAACATGGAAGAAGAGAGCAATAAAGCAAACGAAGAAGCAGCAGAGCTAAATGCATCTCATCTAAGTGAAATAGATGAAGAAATAAAAAGAAAAAATTCTATTCCAAAAGATGATTTTACCAAACTATTTAAAACTTCATCAATGAGCGTTATATATGTAGTTGGATACGTTATATTTTTACTATTTAATATATTCGGATTTTACAAAATTGCAGGTCCTAAATTTATAGTTATTTTAGATGTTTTATCATTTGTTTTTTTAGGAATTTCAATATTCTTATTTGAAGTCTCATACAAAAAAGATGATTCGCAAATCTGTTTATCTGGAATAGAAACTTTGGTTATGGGAATATTTAATTTAGCATTACCATACATATACCAAATATATAACCACAATTTTATAAAGATTATAGTAAGTGCACTTATTATAATAGTGGGATATTACATAATTAAGCTAGGAGTTGTATTCTACAAAAAGCAAACAAAATACTTAAGATTACAGGAAAGTATAGTAAACGAAGAAACAGATAATGAATTTAATATAGATGACGATGATGATGAATAAAGGAGCTAAATAAATGAAAAGTATGACAGGATTCGGGAAAAGCAAACTCGAAAAGAATGGACGAACATATAGCATAGAAATAAAATCGGTTAATCATAGGTATTGCGATATAAGTGTTAGACTTCCTAGAAGCATAAGCTTTTATGAAAATGAAATTAAGAAATATGTCTCACAAAAAGTTTCAAGAGGAAAAATTGACATTTTTATAGATTATGCAAATTATTCTGCTGATGAGAAAAACGTATGCATAAACAAAGACTTAGCAAAAATATATATTAAACAATTAAAAGAGCTAGCTGAGGAAGAAGGATTAGAAGCAAATTTAAGAGCAATAGATATTTCAAAAATGCCAGATGTATTACAGTTAAAAGCAGATGACGGAGAAAATGATGAAATATTAAGCGAATTACTAGAATGTTTAGATGAAGCTTTAAATAATTTTATTGCAATGAGAGAAGCTGAAGGAGAAAAAATCAAACAAGATTTATTATCTAGATTAGATAACATAAAATCAAAAGTTGAACAAATTTCAACAAATACTACTGGACTAATTGAAGAATATGTAGTAAAATTGAGAGAACGTATTAAAGAAATACTAAACACAGATGTTGTTGATGAGCAAAGATTAGCACAAGAAATTGTAATTTTTGCTGATAAAACATCAATACAAGAAGAGCTTACAAGATTAAATAGCCACATTATTCAATTCCAAAATATACTTAATTCAAACGATAGCGTAGGAAAGAAAATAGATTTCTTACTACAAGAAATGAATAGAGAGGCTAATACTATAGCTTCAAAGTCGGTTAAAATAGAAATAACCAATCTAGTTATAGAAATAAAAACTGAAATAGAAGATATACGTGAACAAATACAAAATATAGAGTAAGCTTTAAATATAATAATAAATAAACTTCCGAGTAAATAGTTGAACGAAAACTTCAAAAATTTTCTCGGAGTTAATAATTTCAGATA
>CAMUZZ010000001.1 GCA_947165355.1 uncultured Clostridium sp. | reverse complement strand
CTACAGTTAAAAATATGTTAAATTGAAAAAATATCGATAAAGTAGTATAATTAAAGTGTATAGTTAAACGACAAGAACTGAAGATGATTAGAACAAAAGGAGGGATTCAAATGAAGAAAAAAGCATTAATTATTGTAGCGAGTATTCTATTGGTAATAGGAGCTGTTACAGCCGGAATTATGTTGGCCATAGGTAGCAGGAATAAAAATGAAGTAGAATACTTAAAAGAACTACCAAAGCCACAAATTACAGGAGGAGCAAGAGGAGAGCTGGGAATAGATAAGAACATAAACGAAGAAACAATTGACGAATACTTAAATAGACCAGATTCAGTATACAGAGATATGAGAATGTTGGAGGACCCAGGCAACTATGAAGCAATAGGAGGAGATAGATTCTTATCAGGATATATTGAAGGGTTTGAAGTAATACCACTACCATATATAATTCCAGTTACTGGCTTGCCTGGAGAAGTTGGAGATACATATACAGGTACTACATTGTTTTATGATGATAACGGAACATACATAGCAAATTACGAAGAATCGATGGAAATAATTGAAAGAATTTTTCCAAAAGATAAAGTAATCTTTCTAATGTGCGGTGGCGGCGGATATGCCGGAATGACAAAGAACTTTTTAGTATCATTAGGATGGGATGAAAACAAAATTTACAACGTAGGTGGTTATTGGTACTACAAAGGAGAACATAGCATTAGTGTTAAGAAAGAAGTAAATGGTGAAGTAACTTACGATTTTAACAGTGTTCCATATCATGAAATAAATTTTGATAAATTAACAAAATCAGAGAAATACAAAGATCCAGTAATAAAAGTTAAAGAATTGAAAATAAGTACATCAGAATTGGAATTAGAAGAAGGAACATCTTTCCAATTAAATGTTATTGTACTACCAAACGAAGCTACAAATAAAGAAGTTAAGTGGACAAGTAGTAATGAGAGCGTTGCTACTGTATCTGATGAAGGATTAGTTAAGGCTGTTAAAGAAGGAAAGGTTACAATAACTGTAAAATCGGTTGAAGGAGATAAAACTGCTACTTGTGATGCAACAGTAAATAAGAAAGTAATAAGTACACATGTTGAGCTAGATGACTTAGCAGATGTAATTGAAGAGTTTTCATCATACAATTTGACTAAAATAAATAAAGAATTTTTTGATAAGACAGAATACAAACGTGATTCAGATGGAAAAATAATACCTAATGAGTATTATGATCTTACTGAAAATGGAGTTCGTGCCAATGATTTATACAGAGAAGAATCAAGAAAGTGGACAGCACAAAGAGACGAGGCAAATGCAAAAAGAGTAGAAATATTTAATAAATTAGTTGATGAGAAAAAATCATTTATTGTTGTAATAAAAGATACAGACTGTGAGTCAACTTTTGATGTTGCGAATACTACTCAAAATGTATTAAAACAAAATGGTTTCCAATATTTTATTGTTAGCACAGCTGCAGGAGGCGGAGATGGAGATGAAGCTTTTTTTGGTTCGAAATTAGATAGAAGTAATCACGGTGGCGGAGCTATAGCTATTATTAAAGATGGTAAGATATACGCTAGCTCAAATCCAAGTGTTGATGCACTTAAGAGCGAAGAAGATATTATAAATTGGCTAAGTAAATATATTGATATAAAATAAGATTAACTAATACATAAAAAGGAAAAGCTAGATTGAAGTGAATCTAAATTGTTAGACAAAAAGTTTAACGATGAGGGTTCACTTCAATTTAGCTTTTTTTCAAAACTATGTGTTTAAGCATACGAAGATTTATCATATATTTCCAAAATAAAAATATACATTTAACAATACAATTTTAATGTTTTTAAGGAGGAAATTGTGAATAAAAGATTTAAGGTATTAAACTATGTAATTGTTTTTGTATTTGCATATTCATTTTTCTTGGGAGTTTCAAGAAATAAATCCAAAAGTATAAATACATCTAGCGTAGTTTCAGAAGATTTTTCGACGTTTAGTAATAAAAAAATTTGTTGGGGAATTAAAAGAGCAGAAAATCATAATCAGCCGGATGTAGGTAGCAAAAATAAAGAACTGATGGAAGAATGCGGTGGCTTGTATATGGGAAATCCTGAAAAAAATTATGTATATTTGACGTTCGATTCAGGATATGAAGCAGGATATACAGAAAAAATTTTGGAAGTTTTAAAGCAAAATGAGGTAACTGCTACTTTTTTTATAACGGGTCACTATGTAAATAGCAAACCGGAGCTAGTACAAAAAATGATAGATGGTGGAAACATTGTGGGTAACCATACTGTAAATCATAAAAGTATGCCAGATATTGGCTTAGATACGGTAAAATCTGAAGTTATGAATTTACACACTACTGTTTATGATAAATTTGGATATGAAATGAAGTACATAAGGCCGCCTAAAGGTGAATGTAGCGAAAGAACTATAAAATATACAAATTCATTAGGTTATAAAACTGTAATGTGGTCACTTGCATATGATGATTGGGACGAAAACAAACAAGGTCGAGAATCATATGGCAAAGAGAAAGTTTTAAGTAACATACATAATGGTGCAATAATACTATTACACTCTACGTCAAAAGACAATGCTAATATTTTAGATGATGTAATTAAAAGTGTAAAAGAAATGGGGTACGAATTTAGAAGTTTAGATGATTTTGAAAAATAAAATTGAAGGGACAGATTTTATAATTGAAAAAAAACAGATTTTATAGAATAAATAAATTACTAGAAATGCCTTCTGAAGTTTATTTGCAGGTACCAAAAATAACTAGTTTAGGATTCAATAAAATAATGATTGAAAACTATAAAAACATTTTAGAATATCAAGATTTTTTTATAAGAATAAATACTTCTATTGGAATAATAAATGTAAATGGAATTAATATGAAAATGGAAGAAATGACTAAGGATGATTTAATTATAGAAGGAGAAATTGATAGTTTAGATTTTGAAAAAATAGAAAATTAAAAGGAGGCAGTAACTTGTATCTGCAAAAAATAAGAAACATCATTGGTGGTTACGTAAAAATAAGAGCAGAAGGATACTACATAGAAAAATTTATTAACGGTTGTAGAAAAGATGGATATGTTTTTGAAAAAATCAGAAGACCAAAAGATACAATAATGGAAGCGAATGTTTTTATAAAAGACTTTAAAAATATTTGTGATGAGGCTAAAAAATGCAATTGTAGAATTAAAATATTGCAAAAAAAAGGAATACCGTTTTTTATAGACAGGTACAAAAAAAGAAAACTGTTTATAGCTCTTTTGTTTATTGTTGTTGGAACTTTAATAGTACTATCTAATTTTGTATGGAACATAGAAGTTACAGGAAATTCGAATATTTCAGCTGAAGATATAATTGCAATTACAGAAGCAGAAGGTTTAAAAATTGGAAAATATAAAAAGAAAATTAATTCTAAGAAAATAGTGGAAAAAATTAGGGAAGAAAGATCAGATGTATCGTGGGTACGGAATGAAGCTTATTGGAACAAATGCTGTTATAGAAATTGTTGAGGCCGATAAAGCTCCAAATATAATAAACAAGAATGAATATTGCAGTATAGTTGCTAAAAAGGATTCGATGATATACAGCGTGAGTGCCCAAAACGGAACGCCACTGGTTGAAGAAGGTGATATTGTAAAGAAGGGAACAGTTGTTATTGGAGGATGGATGGAAGGCAAGTACACAGGAACCAGGTATGTTCACGCAACAGGTGATGTAAAAGGAAAAGTTTGGTATTCTGAAAAAGAAAAAGTTTATTATAAACAGGATAAGAAAAAAGAGACTGGTAGAGCAGAAAAGAAGTATTCAATAAATATAAATAATTTTGTAATAAATTTCTATAAAAAGCTTTCAAAATTTGAAATTTATGATACAATAAGTGAGGAAAAAAAGATTAGAATATCTTCAAATTTCTACTTGCCAATTAAATTTGTAATAATAGAAAATCATGAAATGGAAAAATATGAAATAACGTATTCAAAGGAAGAAGCAATAGAAGTTGCCAAAAAAGATTTATTACTTAAACTGGACGAAAAGGTACAAAATAAAGAAGATATTATTAATACGTATATACATACCAATGAGAGTAAAGATTATATAGAGGTTGAGGTTATATATGAAGTGCTTGAAAATATTGGAACCGAAGAGAAAATAGCATTATGAAAGGATGATAAAAATGCAAGAGAAAAGTCTTAGAGTTTATGAAGCGGACAAAACATTTTTTTCGAAGATAACAAACACTTTAAATAAATTTTTAACTCCAGGGAAAATGGGAATTAACGGAGTTATAATCTCGATGAAGAGAAATAATTTGTTAAAAAATTATGAAAACTACATAAAAGGAGAAAAAGAAAGCAATAAAAAAGGAACATTACTTAAAAAATACGAAGAGTCATATACGCTTTATTTAGAGGCTATAGATAAAAATGTGTTAGAAGCAATTTATAAAAAAGTTAAAAATAATATGGCAACTGAATATGAGAAAAAAGCTTTATCAGATTATTATATGATTATTCATATAAAAGATACAGATTACACGGAATATAAGTATAGAAAACAAAAATTCCTAATAGAACTAGATAATGAATGTGTTTTAGATTCTAGAAAAGACAAAATAATAAACAGATTTTCAACATTTTACTGTGATAAAATTGAAAGCTTATACAAGAGCATTATAAAACAATATTCAATAAAGCTTGCAGAACATTTAAGCGAAAAAGAAAAGATGGAAGTATACAACAAAATTTTCTCAACACTAGATGAGTATGTAACAAAAGTGTTACCACTTAAAATGGAAAAAGAGCCAACGAAAGAAATATACATTGACATCAAAGATGAATACGAAAAATATAAACAGTATTCTATCAGCAAGCTTGCCCAAAATGACGTAATAGAAAAGAATATGGTTTTATTAGGAATAAGCAGAAGATTGTTTACACATAGTTTGCCTTTAACCGTTGCAGAGCAATGCTATGTTAAGCTTATAAATGATGCTAGAGATCTTATAGTAGATACACGTTTACCAAAGAAAAGAGAAAAAGCATATGTACAATTACTAGATTTAATTGAAGAGTATAACCTTAAAATTTTATCAACAAAGGTATATTGGGATAACAACGATCAAAAGCAGGCCTTTAGAGAATTTTGGAAAAAATATCAAGACCTAGATAAAATTGAAAATAAAGAAGAAAAAGCAAAACAAAGAGAAATATTATTTGTAAGAGACGATTTATCTAAAGTTAGAGCTAATGAAAATAAATACGAAAAATTAATTTTAATATATAAATCTAAGCTTGTAGATTTAGGCGTAATGAGAAGATTTAGTAGTAAAAGCACAACATTAGATGAAGGTATTTATATTAAAGGTTTAGAGAAAAAAAGCAAACCAAAAAAAGCAAGGGTGAAAAAAAGTAAATGAGCAAATTAGTTGAAATCAACTACAAAGATGTAGAAACAAATGAAGAATATGAAAAAACGATAAAGCAAGTTTTAACAGCTTGCTTTATCGAAGAGAAAATGGACAAGTTGGGGTTGTATGTAAGTGTAACCTTAACTTGTCCATCTCATATAAGAGAAATAAATAAAGAATACAGAGAAATAGATCGAGAGACAGACGTTCTTTCTTTTCCTATGTTTGAAAAAGATGAAATAGACAATATTATAGCTAATCAAACAAACATGGTTGCTGATGTACTTGGTGATATTGTTGTTTCGGTAGATAGAGTTAAAGAGCAAGCTAAAGAGTATGGGCATAGCTTTGAAAGAGAATTATCATATATGGTAGTACATGGGTTTTATCACTTAATGGGCTACGATCATATGGTTGAAAGCGATAAGGTTATAATGAGGGCAAAAGAAGAAAATATATTAAATAAATTAAATATTACAAGATAACAAAAGAAGTTCAATAAGTAGTTTTATTAAAATAGGAGAATGTTGTATGAGTGAAGAATTTAAGTCTGGATTTGTATCTATTGTTGGACGTACGAATGTTGGAAAATCTAGCATAATAAACAGCTTAGTTAAAGAAAAAGTTGCTGCAATTGCAAATAAACCACAAACTACAAGAACTGCAATTAGAGCAATTGTTAACCGAGATAATATGCAAATAGTTTTTATAGATACGCCAGGAATTCATAAGCCAAAATCAAAATTAGGAGATGCTATGATTGAAACTGCATTTGGAGTAGTTTCAGACGTAGACGTTGTTTTGTTTGTAGTAGATGCCACTTCAGAATATATTGGAAAAGGTGATAGAATAATTCTTGACAAAATAAAGGAATCAGGAAATAAAACAATATTAATCTTAAATAAAATAGATTTAGTAGGCAGAGAAGAGCTAGCAAAACTTATAGAATTATACAAAGATGAATATAACTTTGAGGCAATTATACCGGTTTCTGTTGTAAAGAAAACAAACATAGAAACAATTATAGAAGAAATAAATAAACTTTTAAAACCAGGACCTGCATACTACGATGTAGAAGAGTATACAGATCAAACAATGAGACAATTGGTTGAAGAAACAATAAGAGAAAAAGCTTTAAAACTATTAAACGACGAAGTACCACACGGTATTTATATAGAAACCGAAAAAATGAAAGAAAGAACAACTAAAGCAGGAGAATTAATATATGATGTAGATGCCACCATTTATTGTTTAAGAGATTCTCACAAGGGAATAATAATTGGTAAAGGTGGAAGTATGCTTAAAAGAATTGCATCGTATGCAAGGGAAGATTTAGAAAAAATGCTAGGATGTAAAATTAATTTACAGGTTTGGGTAAAAGTTAAAGAAGACTGGCTAAATAATGATAATTTAGTAAAGAAATTTAAACCACAATAATACAATATATTATAAGTATAAATTGTTAAAAACAGCAAAAGATATGATATATATAGTATATCAGTTAGGAGATGATTCATATGATAAAACAAATTGCTTGGAACACATTTAAAAATACCGGAGATATCAACACTTTCATGGAACTTGTAGAAGTAGAAAATGTAGAAAAAAAGTTGAACGAAGTAAATCAATCAGATAGTAATATTAAGGTGAATAAATATGGGGAGTTTAAAAACAAAGGGAATAATATTGTTGGAAAATAACATGGGAGACTTTGATAAAATGGTAACCCTTTTAACCCCTTCAGGTAAAATTGGGTGTGCTGCAAAAGGCTCCAGAAGAAACAATAGTAGCCTTATGGCAGGCACTCAGTACTTGTGTTTTGGCGATTATGTAATATACAAGGGAAATAATTCATATAGAATAAATTCATGTGAACCAATAGAGGTTTTTTACAATATACGAATGGATTTAGATAAACTAAAATATGCGGCTCATATTTCTAAAATTGTTAACGATGTAACAGATGAAAATCAAAACACATATAGAATTTTGCAGCTTATTTTAAACACACTGTATGTTATTTCTGAAACAGACAAGAATTTAGATTTGGCACTCTCTGTGTTCAGATTAAGATTATTGTGCATTATGGGTTTTGTTCCACAAGTGGATAAATGTTTGGCATGTGGAAAGAACAATAATATAAAGTATTTTAGTATAAAAGACAACAGTGTAAAATGTGATGAATGTGGAAGGGCAGATAAGTCCGCAATAGGCATTAGTCCAAGTACATATGATGCGATAAAATATGTTTCATCAGTTGAAGCAAAAAAATTATTTTCATTTGATATTCCAGAAGAAGCTATAAAAGAAATAGATTTAGTAACAAAAATTTATCTAAATGAGAAGCTAGAAAAAGAATATAAATTTGAAAATATTTGGTAATAATTCAGTACTTATTTTTATGAAAATTAAGTGCAAATTTAGATTGTGAATAGAGTGTGAATTTTAGTTAAATAACTTGCAATAATAATGCAAATATGATACCATTATTATAATAAAATAATTAATAAATCCCTGCATAGTACGTGTAGAATGGAATTTTAGAACCAACGCGGATTAAACGGGAATCTGCCTTTGAATGTGGCGTGCAAGCTTATGTGTTATTAAGAAGCCCAGGAGCATTCAACAAGATACCCACCTGTGAAAGCAGGTCCTTAAAATTTCACTAGTTATTACGGCTAAAGCGGGGCTTTTTATGTTATAGCAAATTTTTTGTGCAGAAATAATTCACGAAAAAGTGAGAAGTTTTTGCGTGTATACGATTATATAACAAAGCAAAATAAGGGGATAAAATGAATTTAAAAGAAGCATTAGATTATGGAAAAAATAATTTAATAAATACAAGCGAAGATTATATGACTATAGTAAAAATATTGATTGAGCATGTTTTTAATATAAAAAAAGAGGAAATTGTAGTTTCATATAATATGGAGTTAGAACCACATAAAGTATATGATTTTACTACATACATAGATAAAATAAAAAGTGGATATCCGGTTCAGTATATTACCAACAAACAAGAATTTATGGGGTTACAGTTTTATGTTGATGATAATGTTTTAATTCCGCAGCCAGATACAGAAATTTTAGTTCAAGAAGTTATTGAGGCATATTCTAAAAAGGAATGTAAAATTTTAGATTTATGTACAGGAAGCGGAGCAATTGCAATTTCACTTGCAAAATATATTGAAAATGCGAATGTTGTTGCAACTGATGTAAGTAATAAAGCAATACAAATTGCAAAATTAAACGCTGAAAAAAACATGGTTCGAAAGAAGATAGAGTTTATTGAATCCGACATGTTTAACAACGTAAAATACAAAGACTTTGACGTTATAGTTTCTAATCCACCATATATAAAAACAGATGTTATAAGTAAATTAGATAAACAAGTTCAAAGTGAACCTTTTATTGCACTTGATGGAGGAGATGACGGTCTTAAGTTTTACAGAATTATTGCTGATGGTGCAAAAGAACACTTAAAAAAAGATGGTAAACTATTTTTAGAAATAGGATATGACCAAAAAGAAGAAGTAACAAATATTTTAAAGCAAAAATATATCAATATATATTGCAAAAAAGATTTAGCTCAAAATGATAGAATTATTGTTGCAGAAATGAGGGATTAATATGTCTTTTTCATCTAAAACAAAGGAAGATTTAAGCAAATTAAATAATTTAAATAAAAGAGATCAGGTAGAAAGAGAATTAGCTCGGATATTTAATTAGTAACAATTCTGTTAAATTAGGAAAACAAATAAAGTTTTCTACTGAAAATGAATATAACATAAATCGATTTGCCAAATTGCTAAAGAATTGTGATAGCAATGACTTTAAAATAGAGATAAAAGGAAATGTTTTTTCCATCAAATTAAAAATTGATTTAAGTGTTGATAATATTATTTTCAAAGATAATAAAATAATACTTCAAAAACCAAGCTATGAAGAAGATCTAGATAAAGCGTTAGTAAGAGGAACTTTTTTAGGTGGAGGGTACATTAGTAACCCTGAAAATAAATATCACTTAGAAATCAATTTTTCAGAAAAAGAGAATCAAGAAATTATATTCAATTTGTTAAACGAATATGATATTTATACTAAAAAAATGGATAAGGAAAATGGCTTTTCGTTATATATAAAAGATGGAGAAGAAATATCAAAATTTCTTGCTTTCATTGGTGCAAACAAATCAGTTCTTGAGTTTGAGGAGAGCCGCGTAGTTAGAGATACCAAAAATAAAGTAAATAGATTAATAAATTGTGAAACTGCAAATTTATCAAAAACAATTAAGGCAAGTGAAAAGCAAATAGAGGATATAAAATACATAAAGAAAAAGAAAAAGTTTAACCAATTACCTCAAAATTTGCAAGAAATGGCAAATATAAGACTTGCATATCCAGAGGCATCTTTAACAGAGCTTGTAAGTATTTTAAAAAATGATATAAGTAAGTCTGGTATCAGTCATAGATTGGCCGCTATTTCAAAAATTGCGGATGAATTAAGAAATGAATAAAAAGTGTGCGGAGATTTATAATGAAGAATATATTTTGTAATAAAAAAATAATTATTGCCGTAGTATTTGCTATGGCAATTTGTATTAGAGTAATACCTCAAATAGTTCAAAATATTGATGTTAATTGTGATGAAGCTATGCTTGCAATAAACGCTAAAAGCATTGCGGAAACAGGAAAAGATATATATGGTACATCAAATCCTGTTTATTTTGAAGCATGGGGGGCTGCCGGACAAAGTGCACTTCCAACATATTTATCAGCTCTTTTGGTAAAAATATTTGGATATAGCTTATTTACTGTAAGGTTACCATTTATTATACTAAGTATTTGCTCATTATTCATTGTTTTTGCTCTAAGTAAAAAGATGTTTGGCACGCGAACGGCTGTAATTATACTTGCGTTAACTGCCATAAGTCCATGGCATATTTTGCAAAGCCAAATAGCATTAGATTGTAACATGTTTCCGCATATTTTGTTAATTGGCGTGTATTTGCTATATGTAGGTTTAGAAGAAAAAAGAAATATATGTACATATTTTTCAATGTTTTTCTTTGCTATATCGATGTATTGCTATGGAGTGGCTATTTTTATTGTTCCGTTGATGCTAACAATTATTTCAACGTATGAACTAATAAAAAAGAAAATTGGAATTAAACAAGTATTAATATGCATTTTAATATATGTTGTTATTTCAATTCCAATACTTCTAATGTTTATAGTTAATTACTTTAAAATGGATAGTATAAATTTGCTAGGAATTACAATTCAAAGATTCTATTATTCTTTAAGAGAAACTGACATTTTGTTTTTTTCAAAAAATATCGTGGAACAATTTGTAAGCAATGTTTTTCAAATAACAAAATTAATTGTTATTCAGAATGACAAATTACCATGGAATCAAATTCCAGGCTTTGGGGCAATATACTTATGTTCAATAGTTTTTGCGGTAATAGGATTAGTTAGTTTAATTAAAAAGCAAAACAATAATAAAACTAGAGCGATTATAATTGTTTCATGGATTATAGTTTCTTTTGTTGTAGGATTAATAATAAACGATACAAATATAAACAGATTAAATGTTATATGGTATGCATTAATAATAATAGCAGGATATGGGATTGCTCTATGTAGTAAAAAGAATTATATAAAAGCAGCAATAGCAGTAATGTATGCAATTCTATTTTCTTTATTTATGTATAAGCTTATATTTTGTTTTCCAGGTGAAGTTAAAAAATCATTTACTTTTTCTGCCGGGTTAGTAGATGCATGCGAATATATTAATGGTTTAAACTGCGAATCTATAGTTTTTTCTAATGAAGTATACAATACAGATAAAGAGTTTGTATTTATTAAATTCAAATTAGATCAAAAGACAAATAATCCAATAGATAGATTCAATATTCTTCGTTACTACGGTTTTGGAACATCAATGAATAGCTGCCTAGACGATTACACAAAGAAAATAACAATTAATACTATTAATGATAATTCAATATTGGAAGATGAAGTATATTTAATGTCTACAAATGAAAAAAATAAAATAAAAAATGCAAATGAATACGAAATAAAAGAGTTTTATAAATACTGTGTTTTAGAAAAAAAGAAGTAAAAGATGGGGATTATATGAAAGAAGTAGGTTTATACATACACATTCCTTTTTGTAAGCAAAAGTGTTATTATTGTGATTTTTGTTCATTTGCAAATAAACTAGAATTACAGGAAGAATATATAAATGCTGCAATTGCAGAAATGGAATATGTATCTAGAAAAAATCAATATTTAATTAGTACTGTATATGTAGGTGGGGGAACACCATCAATTATAAATCCGGAGTTAATAGAGAAGCTATTAAACAGTGTAAAAAAATTATTTAAAGTAAAAGAAAATGCAGAGATAACAATTGAAATTAATCCAGGAACTGCAAATAAAAACAAATTTGAATTATACAAAAGATGTGGTATAAATAGAGCAAGCATTGGGTTACAATCTACAAATAATAAGCTACTAAAAGAAATAGGAAGAATTCATAATTTTGAAGATTTTGAGAATGTATATGAATTAGTAAAAGAAGTTGGAATAAACAATATAAATGTAGATTTAATGATTGGTTTGCCAAATCAATCATTAAGTGATGTTGAAGAATCTGTAAAAAAGGTGATAGAAAAATCTCCACAGCACGTATCTGTATATTCTTTAATTGTTGAGCCAGAAACTAAAATGGAAAAACTAATTGAATCGAAAGAATTAACACTACCAGATGAAAATGTGGAAAGAGATATGTATTGGCTGGTAAAAAAAATATTAAGTGAGAATGGTTATAATCATTATGAGATTTCAAATTTTTCAAAAAAAGGATTTGAATCAAAACATAATACAGATTGTTGGAATCAAAAAGAGTATATAGGAATTGGCGTTTCTGCGCATTCTTATCTCGAAGATGTTAGATTTTCGAATATTGAAAGCATAGAAGAATATATAAAGAATATTAAAAATAATGATTTCAAAGAAAACATAATTATTCATGAAAAGCAAAGCAAAGAAAGCAAAATGAGAGAATACATGATTATAGGATTAAGAATGTTAAAAGGAATAGATGCAAGTGTATTTGAAGAAAAGTTTAATGAAAATCCGTTTAATGTATTCGAAAAAGAAATTGATGAATTAGAAAATATAAATTTAGTTGAAGTTACTTCGAACAATTTAAAATTAACAAAAAAAGGATTAGATTTTGCCAATATTGTATGGGAGAAATTTGTCTAATTTTGTTAGAAAAAATAGAATAACAAAAAATATATCTAAATATTGAAAAAACAGAGGTTTAATAGTTTAAAAAATATAAAATTAACTTGTAAATTTTGCAATATATTGGTATACTAATGATGCGAAATATATCATAGGAGGTATTTTTTATGGAAAACGAAAATAATAACGAAATAACTATATCACCAAACGAAATGGTAGTTAATGAAGAGAACAATAATAAAATAAAAATAGCAGATGATGTTGTTGCTGTAATAGCAGGAAAGGCAGTATCTGAAATACAAGGTGTTTATGAAATGTCTGGCGGATTTGCTGGAGGAATAAGCGAAGTATTAAGTGGAAAGAAAAACTTATCTAAAGGTATAAAAGTTGTTGTAACAGAAAAAGATGCCAAAATAGACGTTAATATAATAGTTGAATATGGTGTTAGAATACCAGAAATTGCATACGAAATTCAAACTAAAGTAAAGAAAGCTGTTGAAACAATGACAGGATTAAAAGTTACAGAAGTTAATGTTCATGTTCAAGGAGTTAATACAAACATAGAAAAGAAAGATAGCACTGCAGAATAAAATTAAAACTAAATTGAGTTTTAAACAATGCTCAATTTAGTTTTTGTATTATTTAAGAATAATTTGAAGAAGAAGGTGTCCTATGAAATTATTAGAAAAATTTGTCTTATTACTATATTCATTACTTATACTAGCATTATCTGTTATTATTTGCTTGCTAGTATTTAAGGTAATAGATATAAACACAATTTCTTACGGCATTAATTTTGTGCTTAGTGATGTATGGTACACTGCAATAGCATTAGGTGTGGCTGTAATATTTATATTATTATCTATCAGATGTTTATTTTTTAGAAAACGTAAACAAATAAAAAAGTCGAATGAAACCGATATTCTATTAGAAAATGAATCTGGAAGATTACTTATATCAAAAAGAGCAATCGAGAACTGTGTAAAAAATGTTATTACAGAAAAGGTCGAATCAACTCCTGAAATAAAGGTTACTGTTGATATAGATCCTGCAAGTAACATTTGTATATACATATCAGTTATTCTAGACAAAAATGTTAAGGTAAAAGAATTTACAATAGATTTACAATCTAGAATTAAAGACAGAATAAAAGATAATTTCGACTTAGAAGTTAAGCAAATAAACATAAAAATAGACAGTGCCGAAAAAGTTGAGTTAAAAAAAGAAATTCAAAAGAAAAGTGAAGAAAAGAGCTCTTTAGAAGATGGCAATTTAATAGAAATAAAGCCTCAACAAACAAATTCTAGCGTGTACGAGAATACAAGCAAGAATAAAGTAGAGGAGTATGCTGTTTCAGAAGAAATTGATGCAAATACTATAGAAATAACAGAAGAAAAAGAAGTAGCAGAAGAAAAACAAGTAAATAATGAAGAAAACGTGGAAACAACTTCGGAATCAAACATAAGCGAAGAATAGTATGTGTGGAGGTGTTATTTGCAAATGGATAGTGTAATAGATTTCATAAGAAAACATATAGGTGCAATATTAGGAGGAATTATAGCTTTAATTTTTGCATGCACAAATTTATATAGATTCATGATTGCAATAATATTTATTGTATTTGGAATATGGGGAGGAAATTACATTCAAAAAAACAAAGAGAATGTTAAGGAAAAACTAAAGAATATAATAGATAAGATGTAGAAGGGAATGAAATTTAAATGAATAAATCTGTACTAAGAGAAGAAACATTTAAACTTATTTATAGCTTAGAAGTCCAAAAAACAAATTCTGAAGATCAAATTGAAATTTATATGGAAAATGCAGAAATGTCAGAAAAGGACAAGCAATTAGTTGAAGAAATAGCAAAAAAAATATTAGAGCTTGAACCTAAAATAAAGCAAGAGATTGCAAAGAACTTAAAATCAGACTGGAGTATTGAAAGAATTTCTAAAATTAATATGTCTATTTTAGAAATTGCTATATACGAAATATTGTATGTTAATACACCATATAAAGTTGCAATAAATGAAGCAGTTGAACTTGCAAAAAAATATGGAGAAGATCAATCTCCATCATTTGTTAATGGAATTCTTGCAAGTGTTGTAAAAGATAACAATATTGCATAATCAATAATATTTAGTTGAAAAGAGGTTACTTAATGAATTACAATCCAATATCAGTCACGGACCTTAATTTATACATAAAAGATAAAATAGGAAAAGATGAATACTTAAACAATGTATTGGTAAAGGGTGAAATATCTAACTTTAAGCATCATTATACAGGTCATATGTATTTTACACTAAAAGATGAGAGCTCATTAATTAAATGCATTATGTTTAAGTCGTATACATCCAATTT
This sequence comes from uncultured Clostridium sp., assembly GCA_947165355.1. Lineage (GTDB taxonomy): Bacteria > Bacillota > Clostridia > TANB77 > CAG-508 > CAG-492. The sequence goes on along the minus strand of CAMUZZ010000001.1, from coordinate 56,558 downwards.
AAATTTCGTTCCAAAAGATGGAATGAAGGTAATGGTTCTTGGAACTGTTTCTGTATTTGAAAGAGACGGTGTATACCAAATATACTGCAAGGCTATGCAAGAAGATGGTCTTGGAAGTCTTCATGTGGCATATGAGGAGCTTAAGAAAAAATTAAGTGAAGAAGGATTGTTTGATGAAAGTCATAAAAAAGCAATTCCACAAATGCCAAAATGTATAGGAGTTTTAACTTCTAATACAGGATCAGTTATTAGAGATATAATAAATGTTTCAACTAGAAGAAATCCAAATGTGTATATAAAATTGTTGCCGGTGCCTGTTCAAGGAGAAGGAGCGGCTGTAAAAATTGCAAATGCAATTAAAATAATGAACGAAAAAAAGATGTCTGACGTTATAATTTTAGCAAGAGGCGGTGGATCGCTTGAAGATTTGTGGCCTTTTAATGAGGAAATTGTAGCAAGGGCAATATATAATTCTGAAATACCAGTAATATCGGCAGTTGGACACGAAACAGATTTTTCAATTTCAGATTTTGTTGCAGATTTAAGAGCTCCAACTCCATCAGCAGCTGCTGAATTGGCCGTACCAAATGTAGCAGATGTTAAACTAAAAATAGATGGTTATAACTTAAGATATAAAAATGCATTAAAAAAGAAAATTGAAGTAATGAAACTCAGATACGAAAAATGCATGATGAATAGGGTTTTCAGAAATCCTCTACAAGGAATACAAGACAGATATGTTAAGGTAGATATGCTAAATAAGTCTATTCAAACTAGTATAAGTAAAAAAATTCAAGAAAGAAAATTACAATTAGCTGAATCTGCTACAAAACTAGATTCACTTAGTCCACTAAAAACTCTCGCTAGAGGATATTCTATAGTGCAAATGAATGGAAAAGTAATAAAAAAAGTAGAAGATGTTGACAATGGAGACGACATTAGCATTAGATTAACAGATGGTAGTGTTTCGGCTAGAGTTTGCAAAGAATAGTTTTAACCAAAGTAAAATAAGTGAGGTAATAATATGAGTAAATTATATAAAGGAATTATTTTTGTTGGAGTATCTATTATTATTTGTGTGGCAACATATTTAATTTATGTTTATGGATTTAATAATTCAGATAACAAAGAAAATCAAAACATATATGTTGAAAATAAAGTAGAAAACAAGGTAAATGAAGTTAACGAAGTTAAGAATGAAGTTTTAGCAAACCAAAACAATGTAGTATCTAATCAAACAAAACTAGAACAAGAAGAGCCAGAAGATTTAGAAAACTCAGAAATTTCATCTGAAAGCGATAAAGAAAGAGCTATGGCAATTGCAAAAGAAGCATGGGGAGATCCAGATGGTGCATACTTTGACATACAAGAGCCAGACGCCGATGGAAGATATAAAATTCAAGTTACTTCAGATGCTAAAGTTTTAGCATGGTACTTTGTTAATCCTAAAAAAGGAACATACACAGTTGAATACAACTAGAAAGGAATTTATAATGAGTAAAGAATTAAACTTTGAGGAATCAATTAAACAACTTGAAGAAATTGCTTTAGAGCTAGAAAAAAATGATTTGGATTTAGATAAAGCAGTAAAAAAGTTTGAAGAGGGAATGAAATTATCTAAAAAATGTAATGATATGTTAGAAAATGCAGAAAAGAAAATTACAATTCTTATTAATGACGGGAATGATAATTTTTCAGAAGAAAATTTTAGTGTAGATCAGTAGTTGTTGTGCTATACATAGCAGAAAAGAAAGGAGTTTTTGTCGATATTTCGGCAAACGTTATAGTATATGATAGGATATTATACAAATTATATTTATGAGGAATACAGATACTTAATCGTTCCGTTTATGGTATGGTTTTGTATTCAAGCATTCAAAGTAGTATACGATTTGGTAAAAACAAAAAAATTTAATTTCAAAAGAATATTAGGAGCTGGAGGAATGCCAAGTTCTCATTCGGCTGTTGTTACATCATTAGCTGCAATGCTTGGTAAAGATTATGGCTTAGACAGTGGAATATTTGCACTATCTGTTATATTCGCATTTGTTGTTATGTACGATGCTGCTGGAATTCGTAGAGCAGCTGGTAAACAAGCAAAATTGCTTAATAAAATAGTTGAAACTCCTGGTTTAACAGGAATTCAAGTAACAGAAAAACTAGTTGAGGTATTAGGTCACAGTCCAACACAAGTATTTGTTGGGGCTATGATTGGTATATTAGTTGGAATTATTTTTTAAGGAGGAAAGAGAATATGGAAGATATTGAAATTGCCAGAGCTGCTAAAGTTGATCGAATTAACAAAATAGCAGAGAAAATAAACATAGATGAGGAATACATAGAGCAGTATGGAAAATACAAAGCTAAAATAGATTTAAAGTTACTTAACGATTTAAAAGATAAAAAGAATGGAAAGTTAATTTTGGTAACTTCAATAAATCCAACACCTCTTGGAGAAGGTAAAACCACGGTATCTGTAGGATTAACAGATGCATTAAATAAAATAGGAGAAAAAACAGTAGGAGTTTTAAGGGAGCCATCTTTAGGTCCAGTTTTTGGAGTTAAAGGAGGTGCTACTGGAGGTGGATATGCACAGGTAGTTCCAATGGAAGACATTAATCTTCATTTTACAGGTGATATACATGCTATAACTGCAGCAAACAACCTACTTTCAGCCATGATTGATAATCACATTTTCCATGGCAATGAATTACGATTAAAAACTGTTGTGTGGAAAAGATGTGTAGATTTAAATGATAGGCAACTAAGAAAAGTTAACACAGGACTATCAAATGAAAAAAATACTAAAGAAAGAATGGATGGATTTAATATATCTGTTGCATCAGAAATAATGGCAATAGTTTGTTTATCAGAAAACCTAAATGATTTAAAAAGAAGAATTTCAAATATTATTGTTGGTTATAATGAAGATGGAGATATTGTTACAGCAAAAGATTTACATGCCGAAGGAGCTCTTACAGTTCTTTTAAAAGATGCTATAAATCCAAATTTGGTTCAAACTTTAGAGAATAATCCAGTAATAATTCATGGAGGTCCATTTGCAAATATAGCGCATGGATGCAACAGCGTTGTTGCAACTAGAATGGGATTAAAATTAGGAGATTACGTTGTTACAGAAGCTGGTTTTGGTGCAGACCTGGGAGCAGAAAAGTTCTTAGATATAAAATGTAGAGTTGCAAATTTAAAACCAGATGCTGTAGTATGCGTTGCCACAATAAAGGCGCTTAAATATCATGGAGGAATGGACATAAATGATATTAAAAATGAGAGCATAGAGTATTTAAAAATTGGATCAGAAAATTTATTAAGACATATTAATAATTTAAAAAATGTTTTTGGTATGAATGTTGTTGTTGCTATAAACAGATATAATCAAGACACAGATTTAGAGCTAAACACATTAAAAGATATACTATTGCAAAACGGTGTAGAGATGAGTTTAGTTGAATGCTGGGGAAAAGGTGGAGAAGGTGCTGTAGATTTAGCTGAAAAGGTTAAAAAATTAACAGAAAAAGAATCTACTTTAACATTCTCATACGACACAAACTCATCAATAAAAGATAAAATAAGAAGTGTTTGCAAAAAAGTATATGGTGCAGAAGATGTTATATTCGAAGATTTAGCAAACGAAAACATTGAGATTGCAGAGAAAAAAGGATATGGAAAACTTCCAGTTTGTATTGCTAAAACACAATACTCGTTTTCTGATGATCCAAAGAATTTAAAATGTGAAGGAAAATATAATATAACAATAAGAAACGTTGAAATAAAAGGTGGGGCAGAGTTTATTGTAGTTTTTGCAGGAAACATAATAACCATGCCAGGCCTTCCAGCTATTCCAGCAGCTGAAAATATAGATATTGACAGCAATGGAAATATAGTAGGTTTATTTTAAGTAAATTGTATAAAATCACTCTTTTTGGAAATTATAAGTACAAATGGGGTGATTTTTTGATGAAAAGAAAATTAAAATATGTAATAGTGGCTTTAATTTGCGTAATTGTCTTTATTTTAAATTCAGTAATATTTGTTAAATATAGTAGCGCGTTATCAAAATATGGATCTAGGGGAAGCGAGGTAACAACCATACAAACCAAATTGAAAAGATGGGGCTATTACAATGGGTCTATAGATGGAGTATTTGGCTCTCAAACCTTAAATGCTGTGAAGCTATTTCAAAAAAAGAATGGTTTAACAGCGGATGGTATAGCTGGAACTAAAACGTTAAGGGCAATGGGAATATATACAAGTTCATCTGGAAGTTCTTCAACATCAACAAATAGCTCTGATTTAAATTTACTTTCGAGAATAGTATATGCTGAGGCACGTGGAGAAGTATATGAAGGGCAGGTTGCAATTGCAGCTGTTGTTCTTAACAGAGTAAAAAATAGTTCTTTTCCAAATAGTATAGCTGGAGTTATATACGAGCCAGGGGCGTTTACTGCAGTATCAGATGGACAAATAAATTTAACTCCAGATAGTACAGCACGAAAAGCTGCACAAGATGCATTAAATGGATGGGACCCAACATATGGTTCGCTATATTATTTTAATCCAAATACTGCAACAAGTAGCTGGATTTGGTCAAGACCATACGTGAGAACAATAGGAAAGCATAGATTTTGTAAATAATATTTAAATGTAATAAAATTAACTAATATTAAAATACGAAAAAACGTTTAAAACAAAGAATATAAAGAAAAAGACCAAGCTACAAAAAGTAGTTTGGTCTTTTCTTTGTCGCACAGGGTTAGAAAGTTCTCCGCCTAGGGGTTGAATTTTGATTCTTGGACTTATTTTGCTTTCGATCCAAATCATTAAGCAGAGACTTAAGCTTGGCGTCAGCTTCTTTTTGCATTCTAATTGCTTCTGCCATTTCTTTTTTACTTGCACCCATTTTGTACGACCTCCCTTCTTTAATTAATCGGGACTTTGCTATATCCGGAAAATCCGAATAGAAAGATTATACCATAATTATGTTAAACCGTCAAATTGTGGATTCGCATAAAGTTTTTTTATAGAAATAAAATGGTAACTAGAACAATAAATATACACTTTAGAGGCAATTTTTAAGTTGACAAATACATCATATATTGATAATATTAATGCAATAAAATGGGGTGAGAAGATGATATTGTATCCTAAGTTATATCTTAAAAGTGTAACAGAAATAACTATGGAAATATTGCAAAAAAATAACATCAAAGGAATAATACTTGATGTAGATAATACCATAATAGATATTGATAGAAATATGGATAGCAAGGTAAAAGATTGGGTAAATTACATGAAATCGCAGGGAATAAAATTCTGCATAGTTTCAAATACAAATAAACATGAAAAAGTAAAAAGTGTATCCGACGAACTACAAATACCATATTTTTCATTTGCTAAAAAACCTTTCAAAAAAGGATTTTTAAAAGCAAAAAATCTGATGGGCTTAGATGAAAAAAACATTGCTGCTGTTGGAGATCAAATAATGACAGATGTTATTGGAGCAAATAGATGCAAAATGTTTCCAATATTGGTTGAGCCAATAAGTAAAAAAGATATTTTAATAACAAAATGGAAAAGACCAATTGAAAAATGTATTATTAAAAGATATGTAAAAAAACATGGAGGAGAGAAGGTATAAAATGTATATTAATGATGTAAATATATTTGTTTATATATTAGCAGCAGTAATGGGAGCTGTTGCAGGACAATTTAGTGATTTACTAAACTATTTGTTACCGCAGCATAAAAGCATTTTTTCTAAGGAAAATTTAAAAGAATATTTTAAAAATATATCACCTAAATATATTTTAATGGCAATTCATATAATTATTTATGTGTTTATTTTATATAGGTACGGAGTTAATGACGTTAATACAATTAAATACATGATATTAACACCACTTCTTGTTTCTGCTTTTTACATAGACTACAAACTTCAAATAATACCAAATAGATTAACACTAACAATTTTTGAAATTGGTTTATTGTTTACATTTATACATGGCGTTATAAATCTAAATGTTGCAGTTAGCATGTTTAGTGGACTTATAGCTGGTTGCTTAATATTCCTGCTTATTACCGTTTTTGGAGGATTAATTTTTGGAAAAGAAACAATGGGATTCGGAGATGTAAAGCTTGTAGCTGCGCTTGGTTTGTATTTTGGATACCAAGGAATAATTGCAATTGCAATATTATCATTCTTGGTGGCTGCTTTATTTAGTGTGGGATTATTAATTGTACAAAAAATAAGACATAAGGGGATTATAGACTATATTGCTTTTGGCCCATTTATTGTACTAGCTGCGTTTATAGTAATATTTGTTCCACTAGATTTTCTTATTATTTTGCCTTTTGTTATTTTCTCATTTGGAAAATATAAAATATAAATAGAAGAGGGATGTGTATGAACAGTAAAATATTATGGTTAAGAAACAAGCTTGCTGCACTAGACATGCAAGGAATGATTGTTACAAATCCTATTAATATAAAGTATTTAACTAATATTGAGGCAGAGGGAATTCTTTTAATTACTAGAAAAGAAAATGTTTTTTTAACAGATAGTAGATACATAGAGCATGTAAATGCAATTTTAACAATTGAAGACGGAATAATGGTTTCTAATATAAAAGACATTACTCTAGATGATTATGAAAATTATTTCTTGTTTTGTGAGAAGGTTGGCTTTGAAGAAACTCACCTAACTTATGCAAAATACAAAGAGTATATGCATAAATATAGAATAAACAGCTTTGAAGAAACAGAAGGAATTATAGAAAAGCAAAGAATGATTAAAGAAGATTATGAGCTTGAAAACATAAAAAAAGCGTGTAGTCTAACAGATGATTGTTTTGAATATTTAAGAGGTTTTATTAAAGTTGGAATGTCAGAAATAGAAATTGCAACAGAAATAGAAAGTTTCTTTAAAAGGAATGGTGCAGACGGATTAGCGTTCGACACAATTGTTGCTTCGGGAAGAAATTCATCAATGCCACATGCAGTTCCAACAGATAAACTAATAGAGCCTGGAGATCCAATAACAATAGATATGGGATGCAAGGTTAATGGATACTGCTCAGATATGACAAGAACTGTATTTGCGGAGTTTGTTCCACAATACGCAAAGAATGTTTACGACTTTGTTTTAAAAAAGCAAATGCAGATAGCTGAAAGTTTAAAAGAAGGCGCAAATCTTAAAGCAATTACAAAGGCTGTAGAGAGCGATTATAAGTTAAACGGGTTTGAAATGATGCACAGCCTAGGACACGGTGTAGGATTAGAAATACATGAATATCCTTTTTACGGTAATAGGGTAGATTTTCTATTGAAAGAAAATATGGTAATAACCGATGAACCAGGGGTATACATTCCAAACAGATTTGGTATAAGAATAGAAGATACTATACATATATCAAAGTATTCAGCAACAAGTTTAACAAAATCTGATAAAGGCTATGTAATAGTCTAAAGGTATTGATTTTTTAACAAAAATAGTGTATTATATATAAATATTAAAAAAATAAATAATAATTCAAGGGGGAAATTATAATGGCAGAAGTATATATGGCAGGAGATTTTAGAAATGGAACTACTTTCGAAATGGATGGAAACGTATTCAAAGTTGTAGAATTCCAACACGTAAAACCAGGAAAGGGATCAGCTTTCGTTAGAACAAAATTAAAGAACGTTATAACAGGAGCTGTTTTAGAAAAAACATTTAATCCATCAGAAAAATATCCAGGAGCTGAAATAGAAAAAAGAGAAATGCAATATTTATACAATGACGAGAATTTATACTATTTCATGGATAATGAAACATACGAGCAATTACCATTAAACAAAGATCAATTAGGTGATAGCTTAAAATTCATTAAAGAAAACATGAATGTTAAAATTCTTTCATATAAAGGAAATGTATTTGCAGTTGAACCACCTATGTTTGTTGAACTAGAAGTAACATACACAGAGCCAGGGTTCTCAGGAAACACAACAACAACATCTGGAAAACCTGCTACTTTAGAAAATGGTTACGAAATATCAGTTCCATTATTTATTAACATCGGAGATGTTATTAAAATAGATACAAGAACAGGCGAATATATGGAAAGAATTTAATCGGAAAGGATTAAAAAATGTCTGAACTTAGCAAAAAGTATTCTGATATTATTAAAGAAATTGACGAAAAAATAAAAAACGAAGAAGAACGCCAATTTGTAAAAAACAAAATTTCAGAAATATCAATTATTTTTATCGATATAATAGATAGAATGAGCGAAATGCTAGAAGAAAGAATTACTGATATAGAGCAAGGTCAAAAAAGTGTTGAACAAAAATTAGCCAATGTTCAAACTGTAATAGATTCAATAGAACAAGAAATCTACGAAGATAACGACGAAATTGAGATTACATGTCCATATTGTAATAATGATTTTTACGCTGAATTTAACGTAGATGAGGAAAATGAAATAGAATGTCCAGAATGTCATAATATCATAGAATTAGATATTAACGCCAATATTGACGAAGATATTAACTTGTACAACTCAGGTTGTCAAGGAGGATGTCGGAAAATGCGGCGGATGTAATCAAAATAATAGTGATGATAATATGGATGATGATAATTCATAATAAAGAAGTACCGGATTAATTATCAAATTATACGGTACTTTTTTTTATAAAAAACATAAGGAGGAAAAAGGAAAATGAAGAAACTAAAGATATTTATAATTATAGGGGTAACTATATTGGTAACAGCAGCTATTGTTATAGTTTTAGTATTAAACCGAGATAATAATCAAGATAACAAAGATTCTGTAAATATGGCAAACAGCATTTATGGAAAGTCATATTGTGAATACAATGGGAATCATCCAACGAAAAAAACAGAAATATATTTTGTAATAGCACCTACGTACAAATGTAAGTTATGCGGGGAAGAATGTATCATTAAAGAAGGCTATTATTACTTAAATCCACAATTATGTAAAGATTGTGCAAAATCAACTCACAGGTGCGAATATTGTGGACATTTATTAGCTGAAAATAAGTAAAATTAATTTATTATGTGTTGCATTAAAAAAGCAAATAAAAGTTATTTAGGAGGTTACCTATGTACGAAGAAGATATTAAAATAGCAAAAAAAGCAAGATTAAATTCATATTCACCATATAGTAATTATCAGGTAGGGTGTTGTTTACGTACTAAAAGCGGAAAAACATATATGGGATGCAATATTGAAAACCATGGAATACAGGCACTATGCAGTGAGCGTACTGCATTTGTAAAAGCAATTTCAGAAGGAGAAAGAGAATTTGAGAGCATAGTTGTTGTTGGCGCTCCAAAAGGAGTAGATCCAACAGAAGAGTGCATGCCTTGTGGATATTGCAGACAATTTATGAGTGAATTCGTAGATAGTAATTTTAAAATCGTTACTGTACAAGGTGAAGATGAAACGAAGGAGTATTCAATAAAAGATATATTACCATATGGTTTTGAATTTTAGGAGAGATTAGTATGAAAAAATGGAGTGTTATTAACAAAGTAACAAAAATATTATTAGTTCTTTTATTGATACCATATTTATATTACTTAGCTAAAGGAATTTGGTATGAAGCAAATGGAATTTATTTAGCAATTCCTGGACCAGCACTTTTTAAATGGTATGAAATATTCCTATTTGAAGTTATACCATATGCTGTATATTCGATATTCTTTATAATAGCGGATATAGTTCTAATGATTATATCGCGAAGAAAAGCAAAGAAATATTTAGAATAATTGGAACACTTTAAAGTGTTCCAATTATTTTATGGTACATGCACATATTTTAAGGGATCTACGGCTGTTCCATTTTCTGATATAGAAAGATGTAAGTGTGGTCCGGTAGTTGCACCATTTGTAGGATTGCCATTACTATCTTTATATTTGTTATCTGGAAAACCGTAAATATTTTTGGGTCCAACAGTTGCAATTAAATCTCCTTTAGCAACTTTTTGACCAACACACACAATAAAAGAAGGAGAAACGTGACAATAAGTGCAGGTTAAATAACCGTCGGTTATACATACTGTACAGCCACCACTCCCATTAAATTGTGCAAGGGTTACTGTTCCTGAAGTTACTGAGTATATATTTGTTCCTGGCTCTGCTGGAATATCAATTCCTTTATGAAACGAAGAGGCATATGCTGTTGGAGAGTTTCTTCTACCAAAATATGAGCTGATGTAGGAATGATTAGGAAGCGGCCATAGGTATTCTTCGTTGTAGGAATAATATCTAATTTGAACTTGCTCCGCAGAATCAGAGTTAGTATTGGAAGAAACAACAGGCGTAAAGAATATTATAATAAATATAGTTATTAAAAAGATTAAGGAATAAGAATACTTAAAGTAGCTAATGACGTGCCTCCTTTTAATAGTTTAAGCTTTCTTTTTTGATGATTTAAAAGCAAAGAATTTACTGATAAAAAAATTTAATATAATAACAATTATTGTTATAACTGTTTTACTAATCAGTTTGTGAATTCCAATAATATTAAATAATAAAAAGAATCCTAAAAATTCTACCACCATTGTAAAAGCTCTTCCAAGCATAAATTTAAAGAACTCAAATGCTTTTTCTTTTATTGTAGATGCGGATGAGTTGAATACTAAACCTCTATTTGTAAAATATGCAAATAGTACCGCAATTACAATAGCAATAATGTTTGAAACATTCTCTTCCAAACCACATAAAGATGTTAAAATGGCAAATACCCCTATGTTAACAATGGTAGTTAGTACCCCAAAAACTATATATAAAAAAACCTCCACAGTTAGTATTTTTTCAAGTGCTGTGTATAGTTTTTTGGGTAATAATTTCTTTAAGATTTTTAAAATAAAATTTATAAAGTTTTGTGTAATTTTTTTTATTTTTTCCATAATATAAAGACCTCTCTTAATTTGCAGTTTTGTAATACTGTTTAAAATTATACAAACTATTTTGAACAACAAAATAAACCTTGTTAGCAAAATAACAAGATGAGTATATCATAAAATAATATTTAAATATATACTGGAAAATAAGAAAAAAATATTTGAATAAAATTGGCAGGGGTAGAAGGACTCGAACCCTCACAGGCAGTTTTGGAGACTGATGTGCTACCATTAACACTATACCCCTATGAAACTTTACTTATATTAGCACATTGCGAGAAAAAAATCAATACAAAATTTAAATAAATTGTTTAAGAATAAGTAACCATAAAGTTGACAGATTACTTTTTTTGTCAACTTAGTTGACAAAATGCTGAAATATAGTATAATATAGGTATGTTGTATGTAGAGGAGTGATAGTATGTTAGCAAAAATTTGGAAAAAATTATTGCTATTTATTTTAATAGTAATGTGCTTATTCAATGTAATAACCAAATTTGTAAAAAAATCTACTTTAAAAGAAGAATTGCTAGCATCAGCGAAATACATTCAATCTATGAAAGAAAAATAATAACAAAACTATTGAAATGTTTTTAAAAATATGATAATATATTTAACAGTTTTATTATAATAATTAAAGAAGAGGTGAATACATAATGAGAGAAGGAATACATCCAGGTTACCAAGAAGCAACAATTACTTGTGCTTGCGGAAATGTTTTTAAAACAAATTCAACAAAAAAAGATATGAAAGTTGATTCTTGTTCAAAATGCCATCCATTCTACACAAACAACTTAAAAATAGAGAAAACAGGTGGAAGAATCGAAAAATTCAAAACAAAATATGGTATCAAATAAAAAGCGGAATAGATAAACTATTTCGTTTTTTTTTGTATTCAAATAATATTGATACTTAAAAATAATTATGTAATAATTGTATAGAACATAAGAAAAATCTTGCTTTAAAAGTACATATTTTACAACTTTTTTACATCTTTTTTACTTATTTGAAATAAAGATTGAGTAAAATGTATATACAAAAGCGAGAAAATATAGGAGGTAAGTTAATGGAAAAAAAGAAATCAAGAAAAGGATTAATTGCTATAATAGTTATTATAGTTGGATTAATCTTGTTTTTACTTAGTTTTTTGATAACTAAATCGATTCTAAACAAGATTACTACTTCAGACCAAACATATCAAACACTGGAATATAACGCTAAGAAAGAAAAAGAGCTTTATTTAGCAGAAAAAATTAAAGATGAGAACACAAGGCGTGCTGTAATAATGCAAGATGAAATTGAGGAAGCCGAGAAAAAAGGAGAAGATACAGCTGAAATTATTAAAGAAAAACTTGATGAACGTAATTACACAGATGAGTACAAACATTATGTGAGTATGCCGGATGACCAAAAGAAGGATATTGAATCTATACCAAGAAAGAAAAAAGTAGATGAAGCTGAATTTGAGATAATAAAAAAAGATCAGGATGAAGACTTAGGTGAGCTAAAAGAGGTAGAAAAAGAATCAAGCCCTGATATAAAACAAAATAATAATGAAGGTAACAACACAAATGAAATAGCTAATAACTCAAACAATAATGTGAATAATAACGTAAATAACAACGAAAATAACAATGTAAATAATAACGTAAATAACAACGTAAACAATAATATAAATAACAACGTAAACAATAATATAAATAACAACGTAAACAATAATGTAAATAATAACGTAAACAATAATGTAAATAACAGCGTAAACAATAATGTAAATAATAATGTAAATAACGGCGTAAACAACAATGTGAATAATAACGTAAATAACGGCGTAAACAACAATGTGAATAATAACGTAAATAACAACGAAAACAGTAACACAAATAATAATGAAACAAAAAATGAAGTAAATAACAACAATAATCCTACCGAAAAGGCAGAAAACAAGGTTTTACCAGGAAAATTTGATTTAAGAGATAAAATTAATGTTAAAGTAGAAAATCAAGCTGGATTTGGGTTATGCTGGAACTTCGCCTCAAATACAGCCTTAGAAACAAACTTAGCGTTAACACAAAATGAAGATTATGATTTTTCTGAAATATATGTAGACTATATGACATCTGAAGAATTGGGTTCTGGTTTAGGAAGAAATTTGCACACAGGTGGAGGATTTGATACATGGAGAGACTATGTAAATGGAAGTGGAGCTCTAGCTAAGGAAGATACATTAAAGTATAAAGACTACAAAGAGGATGAATATAATGTGTTTTTCAATGTAGACACAGTAGATATTGGAAATATAGATACGGTTGAATTTCCCGATTTTACAAAATCAGAAGTTGGAAACCAAAAGTTTAATGAATACCAAAATATAGTAAAAAGACATATAATGAATTATGGATCGGTTACTGCAAGTATTGTATGTAGTGGTGTTAACATTTATAGAACTGATAGTAGTACTAGAGCATCAAGTCATTGTATTTCAGTCATTGGATGGGATGATGATTATCCAAAAGAGAAATTTAAATCTGAAAGTGGAAAGGTGCCAGAAAAAAATGGTGCATATATATGCTTAAACTCATGGGGAGAAAATTGGGGAGATAAAGGATGTTTATATGTTTCATATGAAGATGAGTTTATAAACAGAAATATGAACGGAGTTGTAAAAGTTGGTGCAGATGGATTCAAGTTATCAGAAATAGGTAATAAAGCCATAGAAGATGCCATAAAAGATGAATACCAAACATGGACAGTTAATGGAGTTGATTACATAAACGAAGATACGTTAAATGATATTACTGTTATATCAATAGCAAATAAAAATGCAATATCCTTAAAAGGAATAGAGTATTTAAAGAATTTGGAAGGCATAGATGCTAGAAATAATAATATTACAGATGTTACTCCACTTGCAAATTGTAAAAAGCTAACATATTTAGATTTAAGAAATAATAATGTATCCGATGTATCTTCTTTGGGGTCTTTAAGCAGCCTAGAGAACTTACAATTGGAAAATAATGAAAATGTTAAAGGATACGAAAATTGTAAAAACTTAATAGTATTAAACATTGCAAATTGTAACGTTGAAAGCATTCAATATGTAAATCAACTACCAAAAATTGTTACTTTATCCTTGGCAGGCAATAAAAATATTAAAGATCTTAACAGTTTGAATATGAACGAAATAACATATTTAGACTTATCAGATTGTAATACATCTGGATTTACTTGTTTTAAGAAGTCTTTATACAATTTGAATTTAGCTAATAATCAAATAACAAATTTATCGTTTTTAGATGATGTTGATGAAATAAGAAACTTAAATTTAAGTGGTAATAATATAAGTGATTTTAGATCATTAAATGATAAATATATAGTTGTTTTAAATGTAGACAACTGCAACATTGTAGATGTAAATATGCTCCCAACTAAAAATGAGAGTATTAAGCAGCTATCTTTAGCAAATAATAAAGTAGAAAGAAACATTAGCAAGTTAGATGAACTACCAAGTTTATGGAAATTAGATATTAGCTATTGTAATGCGGATGAAACAAGCGAGTTTTTCGCACTTCCTGGAATTAGGCGTTATAGGGTTGAAGGAAATAAAATTGATTTAAGTAAAATTAGTTCTGTAAGAAATGGCATAGCAATTGATCTAGGAAAAATTCAAAAAGGTGATTATAATTTTAATAATGTTTCAAAGAATATTGATGTTTTTGCTGATGTGTATGGTGAATTATATACAAAGGAAGAACTTGATGCTCTTCCAGAAAATATAAGACTAAATATTGCGGAACAAGATTTATTAGTACCAGCTAACAAAGAGATTTTCTTATATTCAATGGAATTAAAAAGATATGTACTAGAAATTGATGGAAAAAAGATGAATAGAGATATTCCATCTAAAACAAGAGTAAGCAATAACAGTAAAGTATATGTTATTAGGGACGATGATGATGTAACGTACATACTAAAAGAGTCAGATACTATAAAGCCTATAGAATTAAGAATTGCTAAATTACCAGATAATGACAGATTTACACGAGGAGAAATAAACTTTGATGGCATGATTGTTGAAGCAAAATATGGAAATGGTATATATGCCAAAGTCGATAACTATGAGGTTTCATATGATAAAAACAATGTGAAAGTAGGTTATAACAAAGTAAAAATCTCTGCTGAAGGACTAGAAAAAGAATTTGAAATATTAATAAAACCACAATTAGCTGAGTAGACTGAATAAACCACAAAAAACAACAAAATTTCAAGGATTTATTTAATTGTTCTTTTTTTATTTTTGGGCAAAGAGAAGTACTGTAATGCTAGATTAGCTCTTGCATCTTGATAATACTTGAAAAATGTAGTAAAATAGCACTATTAAAAAATTATAGAAGTAAGATGAGTTGTTAATATAAGGGGAGTGCAAAGTTGGATATAGGAAATCAGAGAGATTTTATAGAAAAAGTTAATGGATTAAATGCTGGCAAAAATTTAAAATATACAATTTTTACAATGGGTTGCCAATTAAATGAAAATGATTCGGAAAAGATATGTGGCATGCTTGAGTCAATGGGGTATACAAAAACTGATAATATTAACGAATCAAATTTCATAATATTTAACACATGTTGCGTTCGTGAAAATGCTGAAGATAAACTTTTTGGTAAACTTGGAGAAGTTAAAAGACTTCGCGAGAAAAATGGAACAGTTATTGCAATATGTGGTTGTATGATGCAGGAAAAACATATTGTTGATAAAATAAAACAAAGCTATAACTATGTAGATATAATATTTGGAACACATACTCTTCATAAGTTGCCAGAAGATTTATACAACGTTTTATGTAACAAAGAAAAAATAATGGACATCTTAGATATAGATGGTGAGGTTATTGAAGGCCTTCCAATAAAAAGAAATGATACAATAAAAGCTTCTGTTACGATTATGAATGGATGCAACAATTTCTGTAGTTATTGTATAGTACCTTATGTTCGTGGTAGAGAGCGTAGCCGTGATCCTGAAGACATTATAAATGAGGTTGAAGAGTTAGCAAGAAGCGGATATAAAGAAGTAACGCTTTTGGGACAAAATGTGAATTCATACAAAGGAAATGGAAATTTAGGAATAAATAAGTTTTCAGAATTACTGAGAGCTGTAAACAAAATTTCTGGAATCGAGAGAATAAGATTTATTTCTCCACATCCAAAGGATTTTACAGATGATGTAATAGAAGCAATTAGAGATTGTGAGAAAGTGTGCAAATTAGTTCATTTACCATTGCAATCTGGAAGCTCTGCTGTTTTAAAAATTATGAATAGAAAATATACAAAAGAGCAATTTTTAAGTTTGGTAGATAAAATGAAATCTACAATACCAAATTTAACTTTATCAACAGACATTATAGTAGGATTTCCTGGCGAAACTGAAGAAGACTTCGAAGACACATTAGATGTTGTACGAAAAGTTAATTTTGAGCAAGTATATATGTTTATATATTCAAGAAGGGTTGGTACACCAGGAGATAAGATGCCAAACCAAATTCCTGAAGACGTAAAGCATAAAAGATTTGATAGATTAAAAGCTCTTGTTGAAAGTCAAATAGACGAGAATAACAAAAAATATGTAGGAACAATACAAAAAGTATTGGTAGAAGGAAAAAGTAAAAACAACGATGAAATGCTAACTGGAAGAACCGATTCTAACAAAGTAGTAAACTTTGAAGGAGATGAAAGTTTAATTGGAAGCATGACAAATCTTGAAATAGTATCAGAGCACATGTGGTACTTAAAAGGAAAAATAAGTTAATGAGAGTCATTAGGGACGGTTCTGTTTGACAAAAATTGGGGTACTTTAAAAAATTCAAAACTAAAAAAGATAGATACATAACCATTCAAACCTTACTGGTCGCATTTGTTATTAAAGCAATAAATATATTTTAATGTAAATATTTAATAAACTTTAAATTATATTTATACATGCTCCCAAACTGCGCGGTTTTCATTTATATGTATCTATCTTTTTTTGTTTTGGTAAAGTTTCTAGATTTGTGTCAAACAGAACCGACCGCATTGACTTATTTTTATTTAAAAATTTGTTGAAAAAGTGCGAAAAATGATATAGAATGGCTGCTAGAAATAACAATGTGAAATAAAGAAAGAGGTAATCAAATGGCAGAATTTTCACCTATGATGCAACATTATTTAGATACAAAAAAACAGTATAATGACTGTGTTTTATTCTATAGATTAGGCGACTTTTACGAAATGTTCTACGATGACGCCGAAATTGTTTCAAGAGAGCTTGAGCTAACATTAACAGGAAAAGATTGCGGCCAAGAAAAAAGAGCTCCTATGTCTGGAATTCCATATCATGCAGCCGAAGGCTATATTGCAAAGCTTATTGAAAAGGGATACAAAGTAGCAATATGCGAGCAAGTAGAGGATCCTAAAACAGCAAAAGGAATTGTTAAAAGAGAGGTTGTTAGGGTAGTTACACCAGGAACTGTAATGGAATCAAACCTTTTAGAAGAAAAGAAAAACAACTATATAATGTCAATTTACAAAAACGGATTGTATTTTGGAATTAGTGTTTGTGATGTTTCAACAGGTGAATTTTTGTCAACTCAAATAATGGAAAACAATAATTTTGAAAGGTTGCTTGATGAAATTGCAAGATTTTCTCCAGCAGAAATTATAGTTTCAGACATGATGTTTAGTAGCAAAACTGAAATTGAAAAGATAAAAGAACGTTTTGATACATATATTTCAAAAGAGGACGAAGATGCCTTTGATGGAGAATTTGAGCTACTATCTGGAATGTACAAAATTGTTGATGATAAAAATGAGAAAATACAAGATAACAAACTACCAGAGAAAAAGCTTGCAATATACTCTATAAATGCATTACTAAGATATTTAGAAGATACTCAAAAAACAAGCTTAGATCATATTAATACAATAAAAATATATAATACTACTCGTTATATGGCACTAGATATAAATGCAAGAAGAAATTTGGAAATTACCGAAAAGATGCGTGATAAATCTAAAAAAGGAACTCTTCTATGGGTTTTAGATAAAACGTCTACATCAATGGGTGGTCGTTTATTAAGAAGATGGCTTAATGATCCATTAATAGATATAAACGAAATAAATGGTAGACTTGATGCAGTACAAGAGCTAAAAGACTCTATAATGTTAAGAGGAGATTTAATAGAGTCACTAAAAAAAGTATATGACATAGAAAGACTTGCAGGAAAAATATCTTATGGAAGTGCTAATGGAAGGGATTTAATATCTCTAAAAAATTCTGTAAAACAGTTACCAGATATTAAAAAAGTATTAGCTAGTGCTAAAAGTAAAATGTTAGTCGGAATTTGTGAAGGACTAGATGCGTTAGAAGATATATACGAAATAATTGAAAAATCAATAGTTGATGAACCTCCAATTGGTGTTAAAGATGGAGGAATAATTAAAATTGGTTACAATGATGAAATAGACACATTAAAAAAAGCTACAACTGAGGGTAAAAAGTGGATAATAGACCTAGAGAATAAAGAGCGAGAAGCAACTGGAATTAAAGGATTAAAAGTTGGTTTTAACAAAGTATTTGGATATTTTATAGAAGTTACAAAGTCAAATTTATCAATGGTTCCAGAACGATATATTCGTAAGCAAACTTTAGCAAATGCAGAAAGATATATAACAGAAGATCTTAAGAACTTAGAAAATCAAATTTTAGGTGCAGAAGAAAGAGTTGTTATTTTAGAATACAATGCTTTTTGTGAAATAAGGGATTCTATTGAAAAAGAAATTCAAAGGGTTCAAAAAACGGCAAACTTAATATCAACGCTAGATGTTTTAACATCTTTTGCAAATGTTGCTGAAGACATGAACTATGTAAAACCAAGTGTTGACGAAGAAGGAATAATAGATATAAAAGATGGAAGACACCCTGTAATCGAAAAGATGATTACATCTAATAATTTTGTTCCAAACGATACATATTTAGATAAAAATGAAAACAGGTTGGCAATAATAACAGGGCCTAATATGGCTGGAAAATCAACTTTTATGAGGCAAGTAGCTTTAATAACTTTGATGGCACAAGTTGGAAGTTTTGTACCAGCAAGTTCTGCAAGAATTGGCGTTGTTGACAAAATATTTACAAGAGTTGGTGCATCAGATGATTTAAGCATGGGTCAAAGTACATTTATGGTTGAAATGATGGAGGTTGCAACAATTTTAAAAGAAGCAACACAAAATAGTTTGGTTATTCTAGATGAAATAGGTAGGGGAACTTCAACGTACGATGGACTTTCAATTGCATGGGCAGTTGCTGAATATATTGCTGATAAAGAAAAATGCGGAGCTAAAACATTATTTGCAACACATTATCACGAACTAACTGAATTAGAAGAAAAGATAGAAGGAGTAAAAAATTACTCAATTGCAGTTAAAGAAAAGGGAGAAGATATAGTATTCTTAAGAAAAATTGTAAATGGTGGAACAGACGAAAGCTACGGAGTTCATGTTGCTAAACTAGCAGGGGTTCCACAGGTAGTTACAGCAAAAGCAAATGAAATACTACAAAGTCTTGAAAGAAAAAATATTGCATACAATAAAATAAATATTGCAAGCGGTATTTCAGAGCCAAAGCAGGTAGCAGAGCAAGATGTTAACTATAACTTTAAAATAGCAGAGGTGGCACATGAAATTGATAAAATAGATTTTAATCAACTAACTCCAATTGATGCTCTTAACACATTGGTTAAAATTAAAGAAAAGCTATCTTAGTTAAAAAATATTGCAGCATATATAAAGAAAAGTTATAGATGAATGTAATAATGAGCAAAGCAATAATAATTATAAAAGTAAAAAAAGAACCAGGTTTTCCTGGTTCTTTATGTATTATTCACTTATTAAGCACCATTTTCCGTTAACTTTGTATACGCTGTATGGATAGAAGTATTCTTCATGATCTTCAGATCCTTTAATTTTTATTTGTAAGCATAATTGGTATCCGTCTGTAACTTTAATTTTTACATCATCATATTTTTTCTCTAATGATTTTTGTGCTTTTTCTAGGTCTTCTTTTTCTAATTTTATTTTTCCTATGATTTTGTAGTCGTATTTAACTCTTTTTCCATATTCTTTTTCTAAATCTTCTTTAAAGTCTTCCATATAGTCTTCATCATATTTATCTAGCTTATCGTCCTTCATGAATGTTGGGAAAGCTTTTACTATAGTTTTTGCATTATATGTTTGTGAACCTTTGAAATAGTTTTTAATTGGTTTTTTATAACCACCACTTAAAGCAACAACTAAAAGAATAACAACCAATAAAACAGCAGCTGCTGCAATACCAATTATTGTTAGTGTTTTCTTATCGCTTAATAAATTACTTTTTGTTGTAGTAGCTTTATTAACTTCAACATCCTCAGTTGTTTTTTTAACTTCAACATCAGCATTACAATTTGGACATTTTTTGTCTGTATCTTGTAATTCTGTACCGCATTTTTCACAAATTTTACTCATAATAAATCCTCCTTTTTTTGATATGTATATCATAATACAACTTGAATATTATTGTCAATTACTTGACTAAAAAAAAATATAGATATACAATGACAATGCCAGTTATACTAATTGATTTTGGCTATGTAGGGATGGGCTGGCATTAATCAAAAACATATAAGTGGAGGTTATATGATAGAGGTTTTTTATGATGGAAAAAAGATAGAAACAGAAGCCATTAAAGTTATAGATTTATTTAAAGATGAGATTGAAAGTAAAAATGCGATTGCGTGCAGATTTAATAACGAAGTAAAATCTTTAAATTACGAAATAACTGGCAATGGAACCATAGAATTAATAGATGCTAAAAACAAAGATGGAATGAGAATATATGTTAGAGGTCTAATATACATACTTTCTAAGGCTTTCGAAGCATTATATCCAGATGTAAAAACAGTAATTAATTATCAGCTATCAAATTCAATGTTGTTTGAAGTTGTTAATGAACCTGTTACAGACGAAATGATTGAAAAAATAAACATAAAATTTAAGGATATTGTTGATAAGAATTTGCCAATTACAAAAAAGAAAATGACAAAGAAGGAAGCAAAGGAATTCTATGAAGTAGAAAAAAATGAAAAAGGAAGATTGCAAATTGTAGATGGTAATAAAGATGAGGTTAGTTTGTATTACTGCGAAGATTACTACAACTACTTTTACGGTGTATTACCAATTACAACTGGTTTTGCTAAAATATACAAAATAGAAAAATACCATGGTGGAATTTTAATAAGATATCCTAGTAGAAAAGACATAACAAAGCTACCAGAGTTTGAAGAAAATATTAAATTACTTGAAACTCTTGATGAGTACGAAAGAGTTCACCAAACACTTCACATTCAAACTTTGTACAAATTAAATAGAATAATTAAAAGAGATAAAATAAAAGAATTTATATTGCTTGATGAAGCTTTACATGAGAAAAAAATGGCGCAAATTGCAGACGACATAGTAAAAAGAGAAAGAGTAAGGGTTGTTTTAATTGCAGGACCATCATCTTCTGGAAAAACAACATTTGCTCACAGATTAGGAATTCATTTAAGACTTAACGGGTTAAAACCAGTAACAATGTCTGTAGATAATTATTTTGTTGAAAGACCTCAAAACCCTAAAGATGAAAATGGTGAATATGATTTCGAATGTATAGAAGCAATTGATACAGAGCTATTTAACAATCATATTCTTAAACTTTTAAATGGCGATGAAATAGACGTTCCAACATTTAATTTTGAAGTTGGAAGAAAAGAATACAATGGAGAAAAGATGAGATTAAAAGATGATCAAATTCTTGTAATTGAAGGAATTCATTGCTTAAACGATAAACTTACTCCATTAATTCCTAAAGATCAAAAATATAAAATATACATTAGTTGTTTAACAGTGTTAAATCAAGATTACAACAACAGAATATCTACAACCGATACAAGACTTATAAGAAGAATAGTAAGAGATCATCAATTTAGAGGATATTCTGCATTACATACTTTAAAAATGTGGGAATCTGTAAATAGAGGGGAAAGAAACAATATATTCCCATTCCAAGAGCAAGCAGATAGTATGTTTAATTCATCTCTAATTTATGAGCTTTCTGTACTTAAAAATTATGCTGAGCCATTATTAAAAGAAATTGATAATTCAAATTATGAATACTCTGAAGCCAAAAAGCTATTATCATTATTAGAATACTTCCAACCAATACCACCAGAGTATGTTCCAAATAATTCTCTACTAAGAGAATTTATTGGAGGAAGTATATTTTACGAAGATAAATAGTAAAAGGAGTATTACATGGAAAAAAGCATTTTTACAAAAATAGATGAAGAATTTATATGCGAAAATTGTGGAAAAAAGGTTTCAAAATTGGGTTATACTTGTAGAAACCATTGTCCATATTGTTTGCATTCGAAACATGTGGATGTAAATCCAGGTGACAGAGCTGAAAGTTGCCATGGAATGCTTGAGCCAATTGGAGTAGAAATAAGTCCAAAAAAAGGTTATGTTATTGTTTTTAAGTGCAAGAAATGTGGAAACATAAGAAAAAACAAAGCTGCAAACGATGATAACATGGACTTAATTATTAAGTTAAGTGCAAACAATCAAATTTTATAAGAGAGGTTATAGTATGAATTTACCAAATAAACTAACAGTTTTTAGAATAATATTGGTGCCAATTATGGTAATTATTCCATTTTTACCAATACAAGGAGCTTTTTTTGATATTCCATTAACATGGATACTTGTGGATATAATATTTATAATTGCTTCAATAACAGACAAACTTGACGGATACCTAGCAAGATCGAAAAATCAAGTTACAACATTTGGAAAGTTTTTAGATCCAATTGCCGATAAAATACTAGTATTAGCAGCAATGATTATGCTAGTAGAATCTAGTAGACTTCCTGCATGGATTCCTATTATTGTGCTATTCAGAGAATTTGTAGTTTCTGGATATAGATTAATTGCGGTTGAAAAATCGGGAGAGGTTATTGCAGCTTCAGTATGGGGAAAAATAAAAACTGTAACCCAAATGGTTGGAATAGGATTTGCTTTGGTTGATATGCATGGATTTTTTAAATTTACACAAGGCAACATAGGCGGACTATATTTAGCAATAAATGTAATTGCTACCGTATTACTTTTAATGTCTGTAGTTGCAACAATTTTCTCAGGCTATGACTACATAAAAGGTGGAAAGAAATTACTAAAGGACATGAAATAACTAAAGTATGGATGTTAATAAAGTATATATAAATCAAATGACGCGCAGTTTGGGAGTATGTACAAATTATGCTTAGAGTTACTTAAATTGTTTCAACTAAAACATATTTACTAGTTTAATAACATATGCGACCAGTAAGGCACTAAATTTTTGTATATACCTTGGTAACAGTAGATTTAAACTACGGAAATTTTTATACGAGGATTGATTTTATGAATGAAAATGATGCAAAAATGAGAATAGATGAGCTTAGAAAAACATTGGAGTATCATGCAAAAAAATACTACGATGAAGATAAGCCAGAAATCTCAGATTTTGAATATGATATGATGATGAATGAGCTAAAGAATTTGGAAAAACAATTTCCAGATTTAATAACTAAAGATTCATTAACACAAAAAGTTGGTGGACACGTAAAAGAAGGATTTACAGAAGTTGTTCACGAAGTTCCACTTCAAAGTTTACAAGATGTGTTTTCGTATGACGAACTTAGAGAATTTGACGAAAGAGTAAGAAAGCAACTTAGTGATGGGGGAGCAAAATTAAAATATGTAGTTGAAACCAAAATAGATGGTTTATCTATGGCAATAGAGTACAAGGATGGAAATTTTGTAAGAGCCGCAACTCGTGGAAATGGAACAGTTGGTGAGGATGTTTCAAACAATGCTAAAACAATAAAAACAATTCCTCAAAAACTAGCTGAGCCTGCTAACATTATAGTTAGAGGTGAAGTTTTTATTGGCTCTAAAGAATTCGATAAAATGAATGAAGAACGTGAAATTCAAGGAAAAACACTATTTGCTAATGCACGTAATGCTGCTGCTGGATCACTTAGACAACTAGATTCAAAAATAACAGCGGAAAGACCACTTGATATTTTTATTTTTAATGTGCAAAAGTTAGAAAACAATACATTCAATTCTCATTATGAGCAATTGCAATATTTAAGCAAACTAGGATTTAATGTTAATCCAGTTAAAATATTATGTAATAACATTGAAGAAGCTATTAATGCCATAACTAAAATTGGGGATGATAGAGAAAGCTTATCTTTTGGAATTGATGGAGCGGTTGTTAAAGTTGATAATTTAGATTATCGTGAAGAATTAGGAACTACCTACAAAACGCCAAGATGGGCTATTGCGTACAAATATCCACCAGAGCAAAAAGAAACAGTGTTACAAGATATTGTATGCCAAGTTGGTAGAACAGGTGCTATAACTCCAGTTGCAGTGCTTAATCCAGTTAAAGTTGCAGGATCTACGATTTCAAAAACAACATTACACAACGAAGATTTTGTTAAGGAAAAAGACTTAAAAATAGGCGATACTGTTATAATTCAAAAAGCTGGAGATGTAATTCCAGAGGTTGTAGGTGTTGTTTATTCAAAAAGAACTGGAAAAGAGAAAGAGTTTGTAATGCCGCACGTATGCCCAGTTTGTGGAGCTCCAACTGTAAGAGAAGAAGGAGAAGCCGTAACTAGATGTACAGGAATTGAATGTGGTGCAAAAGCTTTGTATAACATGCTTCATTTTGCATCAAAAGAAGGAATGGAAATTGATGGTTTAGGTTTTAGTATAATTGAGCAATTGTATGATAAAGGTTTAATAACTGGAATTGCAGATATATATAATTTAAAGCTAGAAGATGTTGCATCATTAAAAAAGAATGGAAAAAAATTTGCACAAAACCTAATTGATGCAATAGAAAACAGTAAAAATAACGATTTATCAAAGTTACTAACAGGACTTGGAATTCGCCATGTTGGTGCGAAAACAGCTAAAAATTTATCAAGATCATACAGAAACATGGATAACCTAATGAATGCTTCAATAGAGTCGTTAAATACACAAAGCGATATGGGAGAAGTAATGGCAAATAGTATTTATCAATTCTTCCATGAAGAACAATCAATAGATTTAATTAATAAGCTAAAGGAAGCAGGAGTAAACATGGAATCGCTTGAAGAAGAAAGCGACGATAAAAGATTTGAGGGTATGACTTTTGTTTTAACAGGTACACTATCAAAATATTCAAGAAACGAAGCATCAGATATTATTGAAAAAATGGGTGGTAAAACATCTGGATCAGTTTCTAAAAAGACAACATATGTATTAGCTGGAGAAGATGCTGGAAGCAAGCTAACAAAAGCACAAAGCCTAGGTGTTACAGTAATTTCAGAAGATGAGTTTCAAGATATGATTAGTTAAGTAACACATGCAAAAGCTACGCTTAGGCTTTAGTTTAAGCTCATAGAAAGGAGAATATCGTACAATAAGATTTACGTTGTACGAAGAATAAATATGAACGATTACTCATTTGAAGATTTTGAAAGAGATTTAGATAATGGATATCTTATTTATTTTACGTATGTAAGAAACAGGTACGTAATATTTAAAACATCAGAAAATTGTTATACACAAAAGCTTGTATCAGATCATCCAAAAAATCCTCAACCAATGATGCAAATGATAACACACAAAAGAGTTTTTGAAATGTTTCCATTTATGGAAGACTTTGAATATAAGGTAGGGACAGTATAAATTGGAAGACGAAGAAATTGAAGAAATAAAAAAGTATTCAGACAATAAAGAAAGAATGATGGAATTTGTAAAAAAAGAAGGAATTGCTCTTGAGTTTGCATCTGATGAACTAAAAAATGATAAAGAGCTTGTTATGGAAGCTGTTAAAAATGATGGCGGAGCTTTAGAATTTGCAAGTGATTCTTTAAAAGCAGATAAAGATATATTAATGTCAGCTGTTGAAGTTAAAGGATGGGTTATTTGCTATGCAAGTGATGATTTAAAAGACGACAAAGATGTAGTTTTAAAAGCTGCTAGTAGCGATGGGCAAGTTTTGTATTATGCAAGTCAAAGATTAAGAGATGATAAAGATGTTGTACTTGCTGCAGTTTCAAATAAAGCAATCATTTTAAAATATGCTAGCCATAGACTAAGAGCCGACAAAGATGTAGCTATTGCTGCAATCAAACAAAGCAAAAAATCGCTTAGCTATATAGATGATAGTTTAAAGGATGATGAAGATATTCAAAACATAATAAACCCGCCGGAATCCACTTAAAATATAATAATTTAAGTAATACCCAAATTTAATTAACGTAAAAGTAATTAGATTTGGTATTTTTTTATTGAAAAATCAATAGAAACGTGATAAAATCCTAGCATGCAAGGTCAAAGTACCCGTTGTAAACAATTTAAACATTCCATAAAGGAGGTATTTCTAATGGAAAAAAATGCAAAACAAAACGGCCTTTCCGAATGGAAAGCTAAGCTTGCGGAGCGAGAAGAAGAACTTGCAAATCTTGAACAGGTAAGACGGGACGAAAATTTAAAGTTCGGTTCATACGAGGATATGATGCTTAGTGTAAAAGTTCAAAACGCACGTGATGATATTATGTTCATCAAGCATCAAATCGAACTGCTCAAGTAAAAATTATGTTTAATACCAATTAAGCCATAAGGAGGTAATCAAATGGTTGAAAATAGCAATGGTAGAGAACGTAAAACAACACGGACAAACTGTGCAAAGTGCAAAGAAAAGCTAAAAAAATTAAAGCTGCAGCAAAAAGATTTGCAAGACCAATTTGATTACTGCTTGCTTGAAGAAGCTTCTGGTAAAAAGAAAGATGTCAAATTGATAAGAGCAAAACTCGACAAACTGTGGAATCAAATTCAAAAAATAGAAAAGCACATTCAGCAAATGTCCAAATGAAAATTATCTCCCGGAACTCAATCCGGGAGATTTTTCTATATTTCGATGATAGGTTTATATTTTTCAAGCCACATGTTAACTTGGCATAGGTAAGCAATAAGCTGAGGTCCTGTCATTAACTGGCCGAACCACGGTTTAGTAAAAGCTTTGCCATCTGTATTTAATATTTCAAGTACGTATTTTCTATTTAGCAAGTTATTAATAGGTGCGTTTTTATCATCCATTATTTTTGAAAGCATATTTTTTACTGTTTCCATATATGTTGGATTCCAAGTTTTTGGATATGGACTTTTCTTTCTTTCAACAACTTCTTCTGGAAGAACATCCTTCATTACATATCTTAGCAAGCCTTTTTCTCTACCATTTAGTGCCTTCATTTCCCACGGAATATTCCATACATATTCAACTAGTCGGTAATCACAGAATGGAACACGAATTTCAAAACCATTGTACATTGCCATTCTATCAGATCTATCAAGTAGTGTTTGCATAAACCAGTTGAGTGTTAAATATGATATCTTTCTTTTTTGAGCGGTTTCCATAGAATCTTCATCAAGAATTTCTACTTCAGACAAGCTCTCATTATATCTATAATCAACGTAATTTTTTAAGTTGATTTTTGAGGCTATTTCTGGATTTAGCAAATTTTGTCTTTCTGTTAAGGCAATAGACCAAGGAAATGTATTGCTATTTAGACTATCTTCTCTAAAAAACCACGGATAACCTCCAAATATTTCGTCTGCGCATTCTCCTGTTAATGAAACGGTAGCTACTTTTTTTACATTTTTACAAAAAAGTAGCAATGATGAATCAACATCGGCCATTCCAGGGTAATCTCTTGCAAGCATTGCATCTTCAAGTGCTTCAGCAAGCTCTGGTGTATCTAAAACAACAGTATGATGTTTGGTTTTTAGTTTTTCTTGCATTAAATTTATATAATAATTATCCGAATTTGGCTGAAAATCTGTAGCGTGAAAGTTTTTATCGTTATCAACGTAATCTACAGAGTAGGTATTTAGCGTTCCAAGATTGTTTTTATTATAGTAATTTGACGCATAGGTTGTAATAATGCTTGAGTCCAATCCGCCTGATAAAAATGTACAAAGTGGAACATCAGATGCAAGCTGCCTGTTTATTGAATCTTCAAGCAAATATTTTACGGTATCGCAAGTTTTTCCAAGACTATCGTAATGAACTTTACTAGTAAGTTTCCAGTATCTTTCTGTATGGAATCCTGCATCGTTAAAAATACTGTAGTGAGCAGGTTTTATTTCGTGAATATCTTTAAAAATACCACTGCCAGCGGTTCTTGCAGGACCAATACCAAACAATTCTGCAATAGACTCATCGTTTAATTTTGGCTCTATTCCAGGATATTTAAAAAGGCATTTTATTTCGGATGCAAAAATAAGTGTATTGTTTTGAAGTGTATAGAATAAGGGCTTTATTCCAAAATGATCTCGTGCTAAAAACAGCTCTTTATCATAACTGTTCCATATTGCAAATGAAAATATTCCATTTAATTTTTGGGGAGTATCATATTTCCAAAATATGAAGCTCTTTAAAAGAACTTCTGTATCAGAATAAGAATCAAATTCAAAACCGTTAGTTTCGAGCTCTTCGCGTAATTCTTTGGTATTGTAAAGTTGACCGTTGTATACAATAGTGTATAGTTTGTTTTGATACATAAAAGACATAGGCTGTTTGCCACCTTTAGGATCTAAAACAATTAATCGCTTGTGACCTAAACATATATTTTTTTCTAA
The DNA here is from genome assembly GCA_947165355.1 of uncultured Clostridium sp. Classification (GTDB taxonomy): domain Bacteria; phylum Bacillota; class Clostridia; order TANB77; family CAG-508; genus CAG-492. The sequence goes on along the minus strand of CAMUZZ010000001.1, from coordinate 27,838 downwards.
ATAGTAACCATCTTCATCAGGACCTCGTTTTCCAATAGCTTCATTCATACTGTAAATATTTTCTTTTGATGAAATGTTTTTATTTAAATTGCTAAAACCTACAAATCCACACATTAAGTAAAACCTCCAAATATTTTTTTAATATTATATTCGATTTACAAATAAAATTTACTACATGAAAAAATTTCTTAAAACATGAGCTATATTTATCAAAATTGACAAAAAGTCAATAATGATATAGAATACAAGTTATACAAATTTGGGCAAGCCCTATTTGTATAAAAAAAGCCTGAGCTCTGGGCAGATAAAATAGGAGGATTCTACTATTATGAGTGCGAACACAAAGGAGCTAATGCGCCAGCATGCGGAAAAACAGCAGAAGGTTAATGAGATGAGAGAAAGTTTGAAAGTACTTAAAGAAAAACTACCTCATCACAATCATTACGACCATAATGCACGTGATTTCGCAGTTCGTCAAATGAATTGTCTCGTAGCAGACATTCGAAATCTTGAAGCCGAACTTGAGGCGATAAGGTCAGAGCTCAAAGAGAGAGGAATTCGGGTTTAACCCGAGTTCCTCCTTTTTATGTAATAAAAAAATACGTATAACGAAGAATCAATTATTTCATATGCTTACTACCAAAAAATAAGAAAAAACACTTAATAAAAAAAGACCAAAAACTATTGATATTACAAGTGTTTTTATGGTATTATTATGCTGTAAAAAAATAGCAGAATTATAGTATTCAATTATAAATTTTCAGGGGGAATTTTGTGAGTAACAGAAAACAGTACATTAGAAACTTTAGCATTATAGCACATATAGATCATGGAAAATCAACTTTAGCAGATAGATTAATAGAAATGACTGGAGTTCTTTCAGCAAGAGAGATGGAAAGCCAGGTTTTAGATAACATGGATATCGAAAAAGAAAGAGGAATAACAATTAAATCTCAAGCTGTTAGAATGTTGTACAAGGCTAAAGATGGAAATGAATATGAGTTTAATTTAATAGATACACCAGGGCATGTAGATTTTAACTACGAGGTTTCAAGAAGCTTAGCTGCATGTGATGGGGCAATTTTGGTTGTAGACAGTAGTCAAGGGGTTGAAGCACAAACACTTGCCAACGTTTATTTAGCAATAGACAATCAGCTAGAAATATTACCTGTAATAAATAAAATAGATTTACCAAATGCAAGACCACAGGAAGTTAAAGATGAAATAGAAGATATAATTGGAATTCCAGCGCAAGATGCACCATGTATTTCGGCAAAGTCTGGATTAAATGTAGAAGAAGTACTAGAAAGAATTGTTACAGATATTCCAGCACCAACAGGAGATGAAAATGCTCCACTTAAGTGTTTAATATTCGATTCACTATACAACGATTATAAGGGGGCTCTAGCCTATGTAAGGGTTAAAGATGGAACTGTAAAAGTTGGTGACGAAATAGAGCTTATGGCTTCAAAAAAAGTATTTACTGTAACTGAGGTAGGATATTTTGAACCAGGAACTTACGTACCATGCGAAAAATTAGAAGCAGGGGACGTTGGATATATAGCAGCAAGCATTAAAAACTTATCAGATATAAGAGTGGGTGATACAATAACAATTAAAAATAATCCAGCTTTAGAGCCATTACCAGGATACAAAAAAGTAAATCCAATGGTTTATTGTGGACTATATCCAATGGATGGAAGTGACTACGAGAATTTAAAAATAGCACTTGAAAAATTAAAACTAAATGATGCTGCGTTAGAGTTTGAACAAGAAACATCAGCAGCACTAGGATTTGGCTTTAGATGTGGTTTTCTAGGACTTCTACATTTAGAAATTATAGAAGAAAGGCTAGACAGAGAATTTGACTTAAGTTTAATAACAACATCACCATCAGTTATATACAAAGTACATAAAACAAATGGAGAGGTAGTAGATTTATATAATCCATCAGAGCTTCCAATGCCAAACGAAATAGCGTATATAGAAGAGCCATATGTAACGGCAGAAATATTAACGCCAAAAGATTATGTTGGAAATATTATGGAAGTATGCCAAAACAGAAGAGGTATATTTATCGATATGAAATATCTAGACCAAACAAGAGTAACGTTAATCTACGAAATGCCTCTAAACGAAATAATATATGACTTTTTTGATAGCTTGAAATCTAAAACAAAAGGTTATGCATCTTTCGACTATGAATTAAAAGAATATAGACGTTCAGAATTAGTTAAGCTAGATATTTGGGTAAATGGAGAAAATGTTGATGCTTTGTCATTTATTGTTCACAAAGATATGGCATACGATAAAGGAAAGAAAATGGTAGAAAAACTAAAAACAGTTATACCAAGACATTTATTTACAATACCACTTCAAGCTGTAATTGGTGGAAAAATAATAGCAAGAGAAACAATTTCTGCAATGAGAAAAGACGTGTTAGCTAAGTGCTATGGCGGAGATATAACCAGAAAGAAAAAATTACTAGAGAAACAAAAGCGTGGAAAGAAAAAGATGCGTGAAATTGGAAACGTAGAAATACCACAAGAAGCATTTTTAAGTGTTTTAAAGCTAGATGATGAAAACTGAAGTTGGAGGAATAATGAGTAAAAAAATATTTAAAGACAATAAAGCAGAAACAAAAGAATATGACGATCAAGTTGAAGGTCGTAATTCAGTACTTGAACTATTGGAGTCTGGAAGAGATATAAATAAAATATTTATAGAGAAAGGTGAGAAACACGGATCTATAAATAAAATAATTGCAATAGCTAGAGACAGAAAAATAATAATAAATGAAGTTGAAAAAGCTAAGTTTAATCAAATGGCTCAAACTGAAAACTGTCAAGGAGTAATAGCAATTGTTCCACCATTTGATTATTGCGAAGTTGAAGACATACTAGTAGAGGCTAAAAACAGAAATGAAAAACCATTTATTGTTATTCTTGATGGAATTGAGGATCCGCACAATTTAGGTTCAATAATTAGAACCGCAGAAACTGCAGGAGTTCACGGAATAATAATTCCAAAAAGAAGAGCTGCACAAGTTAATAGTACAGTAAACAAAGTTTCTGCTGGTGCTGTTGAGCATATGAAAGTTGCAAGAGTAAATAACATAACAGAAACTATAAGAATGTTAAAAGAAAATGATGTATGGGTATGCGGAACAGATATGAATACAAACACATACTATTATGATCAAGATTTTAATATGCCAGTTGCTATTGTAATTGGAAGTGAAGGATTTGGAATGAGTAGACTAGTAAAAGAAAATTGTGATTTTCTAGTTAAAATTCCAATGAAGGGAAAGATTACATCACTTAATGCATCAGTATCTGCTGGAATTGTTATGTATGAGGTTGTAAAACAAAGGATAAAATAATCTTAAGGAGGATTAAAAATGAAGAAGAAAATAATTATTGCAATTATAGTTTTGCTAGTTGTTCTTGCTGGAGTAGGTATTTATTTATTCCAATTTACAGATTTTTTTAAGTCAGATAGTCAATTATTTGGAAAGTATATCTTAAAAAATAGCGAAGCTTATGCTATGTTCAATAATGATAGTATTAAAAATATTCGTAATAAAAGAAATAACAATGCGTACAAACAAAAAAGTGAGCTAAGAGTAAAAAATGGTGAAAGTAACTACAAGGTTACATCAGAAACGGAAGCTCAAAATATTAACAATACATTTACTAGAGTTAAGGTGGAAAATAACCAGGATGAAGTTTTAAATTTTAACCTTGTTAAGAATAATAACATGGTTGGATTTAGAATGAATGAAATAACTAATGGTTATGTAGAAGTAAAAAACAGTAATTTTAGTAAATTATTTGAAAACGTTAATATTGAAAACAAAGAGATGCTACCAGATTTTGTTAATTCAGCAGATTATTTAGATGTACTTGATATTTCTCTAGACGATATGAAGTATCTAACGAATAAATATTCAAATTTTGTTATGGATAAAACAAATAAAAAGAACTACTCTAAAGTAAAAGATGAAAAACTAAAAATAAATGATAGATTCCATTATGTAGATGAGTATAAATTAAATCTAACAGAGAATGAATTTAAACAATTAACATCGGAATTTTTTATGGAACTTTCTAATGATAGTAGATTTTTAAATGCATTATCATCAAAACTAAAACTAATGAATCTTCCTGCTAACAAAGTTTCTGTAAACAGTTTATCAGAGCAATTTAGAGAGTATTCAAATAAAATTAATTCTTTAGAATGTACTGATAATCAATATATGGAAATAATTGCGTATGTTGAAAATGATAAGTTATTACGAACTGATATAAAATTAATCGATGGAAATGCTATAGAAATAAGTTACGATAATCAAAGTAATAGTTTAAACATAAAACAACAGCAACCGGGAAAGAGCAATAAATTTGTTAAAGCAATTTCAGAAAAAATGGACAAGTTGTTGGGAACTATACATGAAGTGCAAATAGAAACAAATGCTTCAGAAGAGCATTCAGAAATAATAACAACAGCTAAAATAACATGCGAAAATGATGTAGAAATTTCATATAATTGTACAACTAGAATTTTAAGTGAGGTAGTTTCAACAAGCGATTATGGTAGTTCAATGAAGCTTATACTAAATGAGCTTGAGCCAAATCAATTAGAATACGCATACAATTATTTGTATAAAAAAATAACAGACATATATAAGCAAAGAATTGATCCAATAATAAAAGAAGTTGAAGTAAGTTTAAAAATTAATTAATAAATAGAAAAATTGGAGGAAGTTTGATGGAGTGGAATATAGAGAATAATTACCAAGAATGGAATAAGGAAATAACAAATATTGAAGAAAAAATGAAACTTGCTACAAAAGTTGCGAGTTTCGTTAAAGATGGAGATACAATAGGTTTTGGTTCAGGGTCAACATCTTTTCTAGCAATAAAAGAAATTGCAAAAAAAATAAGCGAAGAAGGAATTAGCATAACTGCAATTCCTACATCGTATGAAATAAAAATGTTGTGTAATAGTTTAAATATTCCAACAGCCTCAATAATAGAAAAAAAGCCAGATTGGAGTTTTGATGGAGCTGATGAAGTTGACCAAAATGGATGGCTTATAAAAGGCAGAGGCGCTGCAATGTACAAAGAAAAGCTAAATATTCTAAATTCTGAAAAAGTATACATACTTGTAGACAATACAAAAATTGTTGATGAGCTTGGAAAAAAATTTAGTATTCCAGTTGAATGTTACCCAGAATCTGTAAATTACGTTACAGAACAATTAAATAAATTAGGAGCTACGGAATGTGCTCTAAGAATGGCAAAAGAAAAAGATGGACCTGTAATAACAGAAAATAATAACTTTATTATAGATTGCAAGTTTGAAAAAATTGATAAAAATTTAGAAAAAGAATTAAAGCTAATAACAGGTGTAATCGAAACAGGTTTGTTTGTTGGTTACAGTAATATAGAAATAGTTAAGGTAATGTAAAGGAGAAATAATTATGTGGGGAGATATAGCAATAGCATTTGTTCTTGCATTTATAACAGCATATGTAGTAACACCATATTCAATGAGATTTGCAAGAAAAATAAAAGCTGTGGATATTCCGTCAGAAAGAAGAATTAATAAGGTTCCAATGCCACGTTTAGGGGGACTTGCAATTTTATCTGGATTTTTAGTATCAATGATCTATTTATTGGTTTCAATGAAAATTGAAAACAGATATGAGTTTAATGAGTATCATTTAAAGATAATTGGATTTTTCTTAGGAATAACTATTATTTCATTAGTTGGATTTATAGATGATTGTAAAAACATACATCCACTTTTAAAGTTATTAGGACAAACTATTGCTGCTGGCGTAGTTATGGCGTTTGGAATAACAATAGGAGATATAAATATTCCAATATTTGATAACTTAATAGACTTAAATGGAGCGCTAGAATACGTTATTACATGGTTTTGGATAGTTGGAATAACAAATGCAATTAATTTTACAGATGGTCTTGATGGACTATCTTCAGGAATAACGTTAATTGCGTGTGTTTCGCTTCTAATAATATTTGCAAGCAATGGTTCACCATTACTTTCAATATTACTTATAACAGCTTTAGCTGGTGGTATTGTTGGATTTTTACCATTTAACTTTAATCCTGCAAAAACATATATGGGAGATTGTGGTTCTAACTTTTTAGGATTTGCAATTTCTATAATTGCAATATTAGGTGTTGCTAAGACATATACAATAATTGTAATTATTGCACCATTAATAGTTCTAGCATTACCTATATTCGATACAGCTTTTGCAGTTGTAAGAAGAATTGTTAAAGGAAAATCAATTAAGGCTGTATTTCAACCAGATAGAGGTCATTTACACCACAGATTAATGGATTTAGGATATTCACAAAAAAGTGCGGTACTTATATTATATGCAGTTACAGCTACACTTGGAATGTTTGCAATAATTCTGCTTGAAAGCGGTATCTGGAAAGCAACATCATTTGCATTATTGGTTATTGCAATATTTGCAATGGGTTACAAAGATATTTTAAAGAAAAATAAAGAAGAGTAGTTTGGAAGGATTTATATGAAAAAAGTATTGTTTATTTCAAGTACTGGTGGACATTTCAGCGAACTTCTACAATTAAAACCATTGTTTAAAAAGTACGATTCATACATAATAACCGAAAAAGACAAAACTAATGAAAATATAAAATCAGAATATGGTGACAAATGTTTCTTTTTGCCATATGGAACAAGGAGCAAAATATTTTCATATATATTTAAATATTTATTTTTATGTTTTAAAACAGTTTATTTGTTTATAAAAATAAGACCCAAATATATTGTAACAACAGGCACTCATACAGCAGTTCCAATGTGTTATCTTGGCAAGATTTTCGGTGCTAAAATTATTTTTATAGAAACGTATGCTAATTCAAGATCAAAAACGTTGTCTGGCAAAATGATATATCCAATTGCCAACATGTTTATAGTACAATGGAAGAGCATGTTAAAATTGTATCCAAAGGCTGTATACGGTGGATCAATATATCAATAATGGTTGGGGTGAGATAAATGATTTTAGTACTTTTGGGAACTCAAAACAATAGCTTCACTCGTTTGTTAGATGCCGTGCAAGAGAACATCAACAATGGAACTATAAACGACGAAGTTATCGTTCAATCTGGTTTTACAAAATATGAATCTAAAGATATGAGATTTTTCTCATTGATTGATAAAGAAGAATTTGACAAAATACAATCACAAGCAGATTTAATTATATGCCATGGTGGTGTTGGATCGATTGTTTCTTCTTTAAAAAAGGGCAAAAAGGTTATTGTTGTTCCAAGATTAAAAAGATATGGAGAACACGTAAATAGCCACCAAATTCAAATAGCTAGAAAGTTTAAGCAAGATGGATATGTAAAGTATGTAATAAACTTAAAGCATTTAGGTAAAGTTATTAATGAAATGAAAAATTTCAATCCTAAAAAATATGAAAGTAAAGAAAACGAAATTATAAAACTAGTTGAAAATTACATAGATAATAATTAAAGGGAGAAAAAATGAAAGGGAATATTGTAGAAAAAGTAAAGAAATACTTGAATTTAATAATTAATTCAGAACTATTTATAATTTTACTTGGAATAGTATTGTTTCTAAAAATGTTCTTTTTCTATAAGCAAACAATATATGTTGCTGAAAGCATTGAAGTACAAATAATATCAAGAACATTTATATTTTCAATGTTTGTAGTAACATTTTTGTTTTTATTGCCAAATAGAACTAGGTTTATTGTAGGTACACTGCTAAACCTTCTTCTTAGCATATTAATGCTTGGTGATAATGTTTACTACAATTATTCTACCGGTTTACTTTCGGTTGCTCAAATAAGTAATCTTCAGTATTCGGGAGAAATTGGAAATGCAATTGGAAATTTATTAAGTATAGGACAAATAGTATATTTTATAGATATTCTATTAATGTGTATTTTATTTATTATTAAATTTATTAAACTTGAAAAAATAAAAGGAAGAAAGTTTAAACCTGCTATTGTATACATAGTGGTTATGATTATTATATTTGGCTCTACAATACCAACATATATTTCAGGAGCTGAAGAAATAAGATATAATAAAAAAATGCAGCTAGAAAATGGTACACTTTACGCGTTTCATTATTTAGATTTTAAAACAAACATGAATTTAAAGAAAACAGCAAAGTATACATCAAAAGACGAAATGATGAAATCGTATAATGAGTTAAAAGATGAATACGACAAAAAATACGACAAAGAATTGTGCAATTTAAGTGGATTAGGAGAGCAAAAAAACGTAATTTTACTACAATTAGAGTCGTATCAAGATTTTCTAGTTAATAAAAAAATTAATGGAAAAGAAATTACTCCAAACATTAATAAATTCTTAAATGAAAACATACGAGTAAATAACATGATAATTCAAAGTTATGCAACAACAGCAGATTCGGAACATTCGGCCATAAATTCATTATATCCGTTAGAAAATGGAATGGCTTTTGCACAATATAGCAGTAATAAATATGATAATATATTTGATGAGTACAAAAATGCCGGGTATTACACTATTTATATGCATGGAAACGTAGGAACTTTTTGGAATAGAAATAATGTTTATGCAAATATGGGTGTTGATGAAGTTGATTTTCTAGATAGCTTTGATGACAATAGTTTGCTTATAAACGAGTGGCTTTCTGATGAAGAATTATACAAACAAGGAGTGCAAAAATTAAAAGAGGCAGAGCAAAAAAATGGAAAATTTTTTGCAAATATAGTTGCAGCATCTTGCCATACAGCATTTGATTTACCGGGGCTTGAAAATAAATACGACAAGGTAAATATTGATGTTGGAAAATATAAAGGTACATACTTTGGAAATTACCTAGAGGCTTCAAATTATGGAGATTATGCCTTTGGAGTGTTTATTGACGAATTAAAGAAAAATGGACTTTACGATGATACCGTAATATTTATATTTGGTGATCATTATGGAATGCAAATGTACAATCTAGAAATGCTTGATTTTATTGAAAATACTGATCATCAATACAATATGGTTGAATCTGAAATAAACTATGCCAAGGTAGGCTGTGGAATTAAAATACCTGGCGTTAGCCATATGGAAATAAATGAAACCAAAAGTAAGTTAGATATAAAACCTACACTTGCTTGCATAAGCGGTATAGATGATGGTTTTTCGCTAGGAACAAATATGTGCAAAAATAAAAATTTTGCATGCTTAAGCAATGGAATTATAGTTGTCGACAAATACTACTATAATGGAGAATGGTACAGAAGAACAAACGGTGAAAAAATTAATTTAGATGAAACTTCTGCTGATGAAAGAGAGCTACTTAACTATTATAAAAAGTGCATGGAAGAAGAAATTACAATATCTAATTCGGTAGTATTAAATAATTTGCTACAGTAAATATGTGCATAAGAACAGCCACAATATGCAAAAGAGCTGTAGTTTGTATACAATAAATTAGAAAGGTACTAGAAATATGGACAGCAATAATCTTATGAATCCTCAAATAGAGGATTTTAATGAAGAAAATTTAGAAAATTCAATAAGACCAAAATTTCTTAAAGACTATATAGGACAAACAAAAGTTAAAGAAAATATGGGAATATATATTGAAGCTGCTAAAAAAAGAGAGGAAGCTCTAGACCATGTTTTGCTATATGGACCTCCTGGTCTTGGTAAAACAACATTAGCAAATATTATAGCTAATGAAATGGGGTCAAACATAAAAGTTACATCAGGTCCAGCAATAGAAAAAGCTGGAGACCTAGCAGCACTGCTTACAAATTTATCTGAAAACGATGTTGTATTTATAGATGAGATTCATAGACTTAACAAAAATGTTGAAGAAATATTATATCCTGCTTTAGAAGACTTTTCGTTAGACATTGTTATTGGTAAAGGTCCAACATCAAAATCTATAAGAATAGATTTGCCAAAGTTTACGCTAATTGGCGCAACAACAAAGGCAGGATCTTTATCAACACCATTAAGAGATAGATTTGGTATTGTAAACAGACTAGAGTTATACACAATAGAGCAATTAACACTGATAGTAAAAAGAACCGCGAAAATTTTAGGTGTTAACATAGATGATTCTTCAGCAGAGGAAATTGCAAGAAGGTCAAGAGGCACACCTAGAATAGCCAACAGACTTTTAAAGAGGGTTAGAGATTATGCTGCAGTGCTTTCAGATGACGATGTAGATTTAAAGCTAACAAAAATTGCACTAAATAGATTAGAAATAGATGAATTAGGATTGGATGATATCGATAGGAAAATACTTGAAACCTTAATTGAAAAGTACAATGGAAGACCTGTTGGAATTGATGCATTAGCGACAACAGTTGGAGAAGAGGTAGATACAATAGAGGATGTATACGAACCATATTTAATTCAAATAGGATTTATTTCAAGAACTCCAAGAGGAAGAATTGCATTGCCTTCAGCGTATGCTCACATGGGATATGAAATAAAATAGGAATAATGAGGAGATTACAAATGAGCAAGATAAAAAAAGTAATTTTTTGGATGTGTTTAGCTATTATGGTTCTATCAACAATACTAGTTAAACCATTACTTGATTTAGATGAAATATGGAATTTTAACGTTGCAAGATCAATAGCAAATGGTTTATTGCCATACAAAGATGTTACAACAATAGTTACACCTTTATTAAGTTTTATAGTTGCCGGTATTTTAAAAATATTTGGCAGTGAACTAATAGTAACCAGAATTTTGGCAGCTATACTTGCCATGGTGAATTTATCTTTAATTTACAAAATTCTAAAAAAAGCTAAAGTTAACGAATTAGTAGCGCATGCAACGGTTCTATTAGTTGCTATTGTTTTTAAAGATTATTTTTGTTTAGATTACAATTTTTTTGTAGTTACTTTAGGATTAATAGTAATGTTGCTAGAAATAAAATATTTTGATAGTAACAAAAAAAGACATCAAATTATAATTGGTATATTAGGTGGACTTGCAATATGCACAAAGCAAACAATTGGAATATTAATATGTTCCGTAATAATAGTAAATAAGTTTTATTTTATTAAGAATAAATCGGATTTTAAAAATGTGTGTAAAAAGTGTTTATACAGAATAATAGGAATATCAATTCCAATAGTTATTTTTGTAATATATTTGCTAGTAACTCGTTCTGTAGAAAGCTTTATGGATTATTGTGTATGGGGTATTTCTACTTTTAATAATAAAAAGCCATATTTTGATTTAATTAAAGGTAAGAAAGTAGTAGCTGGATTTGCAATAGCGGTTCCTATAATTATTGCTATATCTATTGTGGAAAATATTTGGTTTAAAATTAAGAAAAATGAAAAATCTAATTTTTATACATTAACATTTTACTGCTTGCCAATTCTTTTAATTGTGTATCCAATAGCAGATGAAATACATATGCTTATTGCAAGTATACCAACAATAATTCTTTTGGGATATGTGGTTAATCAATTAATAAAAATAATTTTGCCAAAAATAAAGGAAAAAATGCATAAATACATTGTAGAGTTCGCAAGCATTGCGATTACGTTAGTAGTAGTATTCCTTACAGGATATGTTGAAATTAAGAATACAGATGCTTTAAGTGATTTAAGTAAATATAAAGAAATAAATCATTTCAAATATATTATCATTGATAAAAGCATTAGAAATACCATTAAAGATGTAGATGAGTATATTTTGTCGCAAGATAAAGAAGTATACGTTTTAGATTCAAGGAGTGCAGTATACAGAATTCCAATCGATAAGTATACTAAAGATTTTGATGTATTTTTAGTGGGAAACTTAGGTGCCGGAGGAGAAGAAAAGCAAATAGAAAGAATAAAAAATACAGATGCAAAATATTTAATACTTAGTAAAACAAACGGATTAAATTGGCAAACTCCACTTAAAGTTAGAGAGTATGTTTTAGAAAATATGGAAAAGGTTGATAGCGTTAATGCCTTTGATGTGTACGAAAACAAAGCAAAAGAAACTACTGAAGAAAACAGTAATGATGGGCAAAAAGATGAAGAGCAAAGCAAAGAAGAAAACAATGAAAAAAATGCAGAAGCGGATCAAATTGAAAATTAAAATAATTAAAGGAGAATGAAATGAAATTATTAATGCATGCTTGTTGTGCTCCATGTAGTGTTTACTGCGTGGACTCTTTAAGAGCGGAAGGCATAGAACCAACTCTATATTGGTATAACCCCAACATTCATCCATATATGGAATACAGGGAAAGAAGAGAATGCATAAAAGAATATGCAGAGCACGAAAAATTAAATATTATTTTTAATGATGAATATGGTTTAGATAACTTTTGCAAGGAAGTATCTAGCAATATAGAAGGAAGATGCGTAAAATATTGCTACCCAGTCAGATTAAAAAAGACATTTGAGTACGCAAAGGAAAATGGATATGATACAGTATCTACTACATTATTATATAGTATTTATCAAAAGCACGATTATATAAAAATGCTTTGTGAGCAGTATAGCAAGGAGTATGGAGTAGACTTTTTATACAGAGACTTTAGAGTGGGTTTTTGGGAAGGTCATGATAAAGCAAAAAATGAGTTAAACCTATATATGCAAAAATATTGCGGATGCATATTTAGCGAGGAAGAAAGATATAAAAATAAAATTGAAAAGGATAAATTGCTTTATGGAGGCTAGTAGTTATATATGGAAGATAGTATACTAATAATAAACTCTAAAAACATTGCAAGAGGTAAATATAAAGTTTATACAAATGACAAAAAGCTAAAATATTTTGTAAAAGGTAGAATTATTTCTCATAAACCATATTTAAATATTTGTAATAAATTTGGTAAAAAAGTAGCGATGATACAACAAAGCAAAAGAAGCTTTAGATTATATGAAAAACATGATTTTGTATTCAAAATAAACAATAAAGAAGTTGCAAGATTTAAGAAAAAGTTTAATTTATTAAAGGAATCGTATATCATAGACAATGGCTGGAATATAAATTTCAAAATGATAAAAGGAATTTATGAAATTAAAGATGATAATAAAACTGTTGCTGTTATATCGAACGATGATAAAAACAATCTTAAAATTAGTATATGTGAAGAAGAAAACGAGCTGATTGTTTTAATGATAGTACTAGCTATATTCATGTATACGGTTATAGACGAAAGAAAGATGCAAAAATTGTCAAAAGAAAGTGGTGGAAGCTAGAGCTTCCACCACTTTTACTTTATCAAATAGCTTATCATAGATTTTCCTGCTATCGTATCTTTGAAAGTTGTTTTATCAAAGCAAACTCTATAGTTTATATCGTAAGTATTCGCATTTAAGATTACAACAGCAATACTGTTATCAGTATTTTTAAAAGCAGTCATATGAATGTTTTGAGTGTACTTACTGTATGCAATTCTAACAGCCCCTGGTTTTATTAGTTTTGAAAAATGCCCTATATAATAATATGGCAAATTTTTTATATAATCAGTGCTATCATTATTAAGCATAACTGGACTGTTGCATGGGTTTATAACATGATGTGGACCACCTTTGCTATTTAGCAAAATATTCCAATCTATATATGCATTAGTTCCATTATTAAAATCTTCTATCATATCAATTGCGTATTGGTATGCATCTTCGGTGTGATTATTTGAATAACCACAGCAACCTTCTGTATGAAATAAAAGCATATTTGGAAATTTAGCTCTGCAAAGAGCAATGTTTTCAAAATGGCTTCCTGTGTACCAATGAAAAGCTATTCCAGAAGCAGCTTGCTCTGCATTAGAATTTTCAAAAATAGAGCATGCTCTGTTAAATATATTGTCTTTATTATGATCATGAACCAGTATTTTTGTGGTAATACCATTATTTTTAAAAGTAGGGTATAGGTAGTCTGACAAAAATGTAGCCTCATCTTTAGCTGTGTAAATACAAGATTCCCAAAGCTGTCTTGCACTTGTTTCGTTTTGAATAGTAATGTAGTCTATTTTTATTCCGTGTTCTTCGTAGGTTTTTATATATTTTACTAAAAAATTACTATATATTTGTCTGTATTTTTTAGCTAACTTTCCTCCTAAAATACTTCTTTTATTATTCTTCATAAATTTTGGTGGACTCCAAGGAGAAGCTAAAAATTTTAAGTTTGGATTAACTTCCAAAGCGTCTTTTATGAATGGAATAATATATTTTTCATCTCTAGACATATCAAAATCGGATAAATCTTTGGTATTTGTGTAGTTGTAATAACTTAGTGAAAAGTCGCAACTTCCAATAGTTAGCCTACATAGGGAATAATTTATATTTCCAAAATAATCTTTTATAAATTGTTTTTTCTTATCTTCTGAAAGAAGGCTATAGTTGTATGCTGCGGCTTCAGTTATTGCTCCGCCAATACCATAGAATTTTTGATAGGTAATATTTGGGTACAAGTTAATTACCTCAAATTCAATTGATGGTTTAAAGCGTTTATGTTTTTGTTTTGATACTTTTAAGTATATATTTTTGCTTTCACATGTTTCGTATTTTGTTATTTTCATATTTTAATCCTTCTTTAACATAACATTTTTTGATATTATAATATATTTTCTGTGTATTTGAAAGAAAAATAAAAAAAAATAAAAATTTTGAATTCAATAAACGAAATGATATAAAGCATTTTAAAAATTTTTGTAAAAAAAGGAATAAAAAATTTGTTTTTTATTGTTGACTTAAAAAAATCGTTATGGTATTATTTTATTGATAATAGGTAAAGAAATTTACGTAAAACAAGGTGAAAAGCTTATAAAAAGCGTAAATATAAGCTTTTGCACAAAAGAAAGGGAGAGAGAACATATGAAGAAAAATAAGATTACTTTATTAGCAGTAGTTCTTTTAGTGTTGTTACTAATAGGAGGAATATTTGCATACTTTACAGACATTACAAGTACTACAACAAACGTATTTACATTAGGAAATGTAGATATAACGTTAACGGAGCCTAACTGGGATTATGCTCAAGATGGAAAAACAATAATGCCAGGTGAAACTGTAGATAAGGACCCAACAATAACAAATGCAGGAAATGATGATGCATTTGTATTTGTTCAAGTATCTATTCCTTATTACTCAGTTCAAACTGTAGCTGAGGAAGCTAATAGTACTCCAGCACATGATCAAGAGTTATTCACATACACTTTAAATAATGGTTGGGTTGAAGTTGGAACAGCAGCTGTAGATTCAACAAATCATAAAAAAACACATGTTTTCGCATATACAGATGGTAATGGGGCTATGGCACCATTAGCAGTAAATGGTGCAGCTACTGTATTCGATGACGTAACATTTATCGAAATTAATGATGCTTCTGCAACAGCAATAACAACTAACAATGTTTCATTAGACATAGATGTAACAGGATATGGTATCCAAGCAAACGGATTAGCTTCAGACGCTCCAGCTGATGTATGGGCAGAATTTTAATAGATAATAATAACTAAATATAAAAACCAATAGAGATGTCTCTATTGGTTTTATTTTTTTTATTGGGTTACAAAATAAAACCTTTTAAAATTTTTAGAAGGTATTGTAATGTAAAAAGATTCATTTATAGACTTAATGCTTTTTTTGTGCTATAATATATGTCTAAGGTGCATACCTTAAAAATAATAAAGGAGTGAAATATAAAAATGAAAGCAAAGTTGAAACGGCGAATAATGTGGATTTTATTTTTTACCGCAAGTTTATGGTTAATTACCGTGGTACTTCTTGTTTTAGCTACTATTCAGCAACGTTCCTTACGGGATGGCTCTGGAGAGCTTTTGGTTTATGATCCAAACGATGTAATGGTAATAAATCAAATTGAATCAAGCACCACACAAAACATGCAAACATACGGTACAAGTACAATCCAAAAATCAACCAGCAGCACTGCAATTTCAACAACAGAAGTCACAGAAAAAGTGACAACACAGGCAGAAGTAACAAGTACGATGGCTATAGGTACGAGCGCGCAAATAATAGCAAGTACTGAAAGTAAAACATCAAATTTTCAATCGCAAACATCAAGCAGTTTACAAAACTCGTTGGCAACTTTGCCATCTGAGTCTGCAGTAACTTCAAAGCTTACATCAGCAGTAACTACAGCTTCTACTGTAGCAACAACAAAAGCTACTACAACAAGCATTTCAACAGGTAATATTGCTCCTGGCATAACAACTAAGGCGTTACCTCAAAAAATAATGCAAGTGGTAGAGAGCGAGAAGAAAAAATATCCAAATATTGTAATTGGCGTTGGATTATTTTCTCTTGATGGAAAAAACGGATATGTGTACAACGAAAACAAACTTATTTCAAGCGCATGCACAGTTAAAGCAGCATTTGCTTGCTTTGTACTAGAAGAATGCGAGGCACAAGGAATTAGTATTTGGTCAGAAAAATTAACTTACACTAAAGCTGATAAAAATACAGGAAGTGGAGTTATTAAGAATGATCCAATAGGTTCTGAATATTCAATTGCCGAAATATTAAGAGTTTTGTTGTACCATAGCGATAACACAGGATACAATATCCTGGTTAGAAGGTTTTCTCCAGAAACTGCTACAACTAAAAGGCTCGAAAAGTTTAATAACTGGCTTGCTAAAATTGGAGGTGCAAACTTAGCGTACCAAACTTCTGATGGATCAGTTGCATATCTTCAATACGGGTCTGCAACAGTAATGCAGCGGTATCATGAATGGTTGTACATTTGGAACTACATTAACAGTAGTGCAAAGTATGCCAAATCATTAGAAACTTATTTGAAAAACACGTTATACTGCTACATTACAATGTGGATGTCGGGTAAGCATACCTATTTGCATAAGTCTGGGTGGTCTGATGGAAACTATACGTCAGCAGCTGATTGTGCTATAGTAGATGGACAATATCTGCTTGTAGTAATTACCCAGGATTATACAATTAAAAAAGGTCATGCGGACACGGTTAAAAATATTGGAAAGGCAACCGAAGCTTATATTTCATCTATTGGCGGAGCAAACAATTTGTTCAAATAGCCAAAAGCCCTGCAGGTTTTATCTGCAGGGTTATTTCTATATTTAATTCTTTTGCAGTAAAAAGTATGCTAATAAAATAATTATTTGACGCAAAATATATTGTAAATTGTTTGTAAATTTAAATAAAAATATTGATAATTCAACGTATTAATAATAAAATAAAAAACATAACTGAGAGGATGAAGAATATGAGTAATTTATTATTAATTGACGGAAATAGCATTATGAATAGAGCTTTTTATGGAATAATGAGCAGTAAAATGCTTACTACCAAAGATGGTACGTATACAAACGCTGTTTATGGATTTTTAGCTATAATGTTTAAAGTTTGTGAAGACTTAAAACCAGATTACATGGCAATTACCTTCGACCTAAAAGGTCCAACGGCAAGACACGAAATGTATGAAGGTTACAAGGCAAATCGTAAAGGAATGCCAAATGAACTAGCAGCGCAAATGCCAATAATAAAAGATATATTAAATAAAATGAATATAAAAATAATAGAAAAGCAGGGGTACGAGGGTGATGACATTCTAGGTACTTTTTCAAAAAGAGGAGAAGAGGCAGGACTTAATGTTTTTATTCTTTCAGGAGATAGAGATACATTTCAGCTTGCAACAAACAATGTAACAATAAGAATACCACGTACAAAAGCTGGCAAAACAGAGGAAGAAGACTTTAACGAAGCAAAGGTTATTGAAACATATAATGTTTGTCCAAAACAATTAATTGAAGTAAAAGGTTTGATGGGAGATTCATCAGACAATATTCCTGGAGTGCCAGGTGTAGGTGAAAAAACGGCGTACAAATTAATTGAAGAGTACAAAGATATAGACAATTTATACAAACTTCTTGAAAACGATGAAGCAGCATCAATAAAAGGAAAGCTAAAAGAAAACTTACTAGCAAATAAAGATTTAGCATATCTTTCAAGAGATTTAGGAAGAATAAACTTGGAGGTTCCATTTGATGAAGTTACCATAGATGATTTAAAGAAACAAGAATGGGATAATGGAGCTGTATACGAAAAGTTTAAAGAGCTAAACTTTAATAGATTTATAGATAGATTTGCACTTACAGGCACGGAAGAGCAAAAAGATATTAAAGATTTATTTTCTTTGGTGGAGGATAAAAGTGCTAATGATATAATAAAATCAATTAAAGAAAGCCAAGAATTAGTTTTTTATATATACAAAAAAGATGAAAAAGAAAGTCAAAATATAATAAAAAAATCAATCAAATCTATTTGTATATACAACAAACAAAGCAAGGAAGTTTATTACCTAAAGCTAAATAATAGTGAATTTACTAATTATTTTAAAGAAGTATTTGAAGACGAAAATATAAAAAAATTTGGTTTTAAACTAAATGAAGATTATGTACTACTAAAGGAACTAGGAATAAAACCAAACAATATATATTTTGATGCGGAAATTGCAGCTTATATTATAAACCCTGGAAACAAATATAATTTAAGCGATTTGGCAATGGAATATTTAAGCATTGATGTTAATGAATTTATAGAAAATCAGAATGAATCAAAGGAAACTGTTAGTGGACAAATAAACTTTTTTGATGCAGTGCAAGAAAGCGATGATGAAAAATATGAATCATCAGTTTTTGCATACGTTATTGGAAGTTTATACGAAAAGATGATGGCAAAAATTAAAGAATATAATAGTGAAGATTTATTCTATAACATCGAAATGCCACTATTGGAAATACTTGCAGAAATGCAAGTTGCAGGTATGTATGCAGATAAATCTGAGCTTGAAACTATAGGTGAAGAGTTAAAGAAAAACTTAGAGGTTTTAACTTCAGAAATTCACGAAATGGCTGGAGAAGATTTTAACATAAACTCAACGCAACAACTTGGTAAAATATTATTTGAAAAATTGCAGTTACCTGTTTACAAGAAAACAAAAACAGGATATTCAACTGATGTTGATATATTGGAAAAATTAAAGAATAAGCATCCTATAATAGAAAAAATACTTGAATACAGAAGCTTAACAAAGCTTAATTCTACATACATTGAAGGTTTAATTCCATGTATCAATTCAAAAACTGGAAGAATTCACTCTTGTTTCCATCAAACAATAACTGCAACCGGAAGAATTAGTAGTACAGAGCCAAATTTACAAAACATCCCAACGAGAATAGAGCTTGGAAAGCAAGTAAGAAAAGTATTTAAACCAAAAGAGGGCTATGTATACATAGATGCCGATTATTCTCAAATAGAGCTAAGAGTTTTAGCGCATATTTCACAAGACGAAAACATGCTACACGCATTTAGAAATGGGGAAGACATTCACAAGCAAGCTGCATCAAGAGTACTAGGAATTCCAATAGAAGAAGTTACAAAAGAGCAAAGAAGCTCAGCTAAAGCAGTAAACTTTGGAATAGTGTATGGAATAAGTGATTTTGGACTTGCTGAGCAGTTAGGAATAACCAAAAAAGCAGCTAAGAATTATATAGACCAATACTTAGAAAAGTATAGTGGTATAGATCAGTTTATGAAAAATGTGGTGGAAGATGCAAAAGAAAAGGGCTATGTAGAAACTTTATTCCACAGAAGAAGATATATACCGGAGCTAAGCTCTAATAATTATATGGTTAGACAATTTGGTGCTAGAGCTGCAATGAATACTCCTATTCAAGGAACTGCAGCAGACATAATGAAAATTGCAATGGTAAACTTGTATAAAGAGCTTAACAAAACAAATTATGATGCAAAAATTGTACTTCAGGTACACGATGAGCTTATACTAGAATGCAAAGAATCTGATAGTGAAGAAGTGCAAAAATTGTTGAAAAACTGTATGGAAAATGCAATACAATTATCAATACCACTTCAGGTTGAAACTGAGGTTGCAAAGACGTGGTATGATGTAAAATAATACTCCATCGTTTAGAAGATGAATAATAATTTTATACACAAAAGAAAGGATGATAGCATTAATGAAAAAATTAACCAAAGCTATGTGTATAGCTATAGTTAGTGTATTAATACTAGTAATCGTTATAAATATTTTTAATTTACCAAATGTACTAATGAAAAAAATCTATCCAAAAAAATACGCTGAATATGTTGAATATTATGCAGAAGAATACGATGTTGATGAACTTTTGGTGTATGCTGTAATAAAAGTTGAAAGCAATTTTAATTGTGGCGTTACATCCAAAAGCGATGCTAAAGGATTGATGCAAGTAATGGATTCAACTGCAAGAGAAATATCTGAAAAAAGTATTTTTATTGAATCATACGAAAGCAGTATGTTGTTTGATGCCAAAACCAATATACAAATTGGCATAAAGTATTTATCTGAGTTAATTGATAAATATGACCGGAAATTTATATATGGCAATTGCTGCATATAATGCAGGAATAGGAAATGTTGATAGGTGGATAGCTGAAGGAATTATAAAAGAAGATGGATCAGATATAGAAAATATTCCATACAAAGAAACAAATAACTATGTTAGAAAAATTATAAGAGACTATGGTATTTATGAAAAGCTGTATGGTGCAAATAGTTAGAAATATCGAAGTATAATAGAAATTAAAGAATAATAAAAAGAAGCGGAAATTATTTTTTTACGCTTCTTTTTGTTGTATTAGTATAAGGTTTTAGTGGCAATTCAATTTTGTGAATCATTTATTTATGGTCTTCTTCAACAATAAATGGAGGTCTTTTTCTTGATGCATCAAATGCTCTCCAAATGTATTCTCCAAGAACTCCTAAAGAGAACATAACAACTCCAAAGCAGAATAATATTAAAAGGATAATTGAAGTATATCCTTCAACGTCTATTACATCAGCTAATTTTAAGCATATTATTACTATTGACGTAATTAAAGCTCCTAGAGATGAAAGTATTCCAATTACTGAAATAAAGCGTACTGGAAAGTATGAAAAGCTTAAAATAGAGTCGATAGCTAATTTTATTTTTTTAGATAGAGTCCATCTAGATTTTCCTGCTTGTCTTTTTAATCTTGTGTATGAAACAGATCCAGTTTTAAAACCACTCCATAATATTTGGCTCATAAGAGATGTATTTTTTTCTTGCATTTTAACCAAAACATCTATAACTTGTCTGTCAATTAAAAAACTGTCAAATCCACCTTTGGGCATATTGTGTAATGCCATTTTTTGCATAATTGAAGCATATAAACCACTAAGAGCTTTTTGAATAAATGGTTCTTCTCTGTCTGCACGAGTAGCTATAACAACGTTGTTTCCTTCATTGTATTTATCAATCATTTTTAAAATTAATTCTGAAGGCTCTTGTAGGTCGGCTGCCTTACGAACCGCGAAATCTCCTGTACATTTTGTAAGCCCTGCTAATAAAGCAGCATGTTCTCCAAAGTTTCTAGATAATTTTAATAAAACTATATTTTCGTCTAGTTTTGCAATATCTTTTAATATGTTGTAAGAATTATCTTTTGAGCCATCATCAACAAATACAATTTCATAAGCTAAATTGTATGATGGCAATTTATTTAAAACTTTTTCTTTTAAGTCTGCATACAAAGAAAGCAAATTTTCTTCGTTAAAGTATACAGGTACAATTATAGATACTTTTTTCATTTTTATAAATCCTTTCCACAAAGTTTAAAATAAAACTTTTTATAATCATAACATCTTTTTAAACTATCTGCTACAGTATATCACAAAATATTAAATTTTTCAGCATATTTAGCAAATCTTAGTTTGTAATCATTGTATTTTTTATAGCACTATGATAGAATTTAGGAAACGTAAGGATGAAGGTGAATTAATTGATTAAGTCTATAAAAGGGAAAATAAATGAAAAATTTTTAGTTTTTTCATTTATATTTATTTGTGTAATTTTTGCTACTTTTGTTGCAGTAATACAGCCAAGTAATACTGGCCCAGACGAATTAATGAAATTAGATATATGTAAATATGTAGCCAATTATGGTACACTTCCACACGGTGGAGACGAAGCAGTTCTTGATCATACATGGGGAATTTCGTATGGTTTTACACCAATAACACCATATATTTTTTCAGGAATATTTATAAAAATAACAAGTAATTTTACTCAAGATTTGCATGCATATTATGTTGCTGCAAGATTAGTTAGTGTAATATGTTATGGAATTTTTATACTGTTTAATATAAAAATAGCAAAAGAATTATTCAAAAATAAGTACTTTAAGATATTGTTTATAGGGCTTACATCTTTGTTACCACAAATGATATACCTAGGTTCATATTTAAATAACGATTGTTTTGCAATGATGACAATATCAATGATTATTTATTATGGAATTATTGGGTATAAAAACGGATGGAGCTACAAAACATGTATTAAACTGGGAGTTTCTATTGGGCTCTGTGCTATTTCATACTACAATGCATATGGTTACATACTAACCAGTATTATATTGTTTATAGCATCACAGCTTAAAAATAAAATATCAATAAAAGAAATAATAAAAAAAGGTTTAGTTGTTTCGGGAGTGGTATTTCTAATAGCTGGATGGTGGTTCATAAGAAGCGCAATTATTTACGATGGCGATTTTTTAGGATTGAGCACAACCGACGAATACTCAAACAAATATGCTATAGAAGAGTATAAAGCAAAAAATAGAACTACTCCGCAAAGAGAGGGAATGTCGCTTACAACAATGCTAATAAACAGAGGATGGATAGTTACTACTTTACACAGTTTTGTTGGTGTTTTTGGTGGTATGAGTGTGCCAATTCCAAAATACGTTTGTGTAATGGCTTTAGCTATTATTTTAATAGGCTTATTAGGATTTTTAATTCAATTATTCATATCAAAGAAAGATAAAACTGAAAACAAGGAAAAAAGAATTAATTTATTACAAATAGTGCTAATAATAGATGCTATTATTCCACTATTATTAAGTATCTACTACTCATACACAAGCGATTATCAACCACAAGGAAGATACATAATGCCAATGCTTGTTCCACTTATGTATTTTGTAACAGTTGGACTACAGTGCATTATAGAAAGAATAATTAAAAAACAACAAATTCAAACAGTTTTAAAAGTGTCAATAATTAGTGTGTTATGCTTTGTTTTAATTATTAGCATGAAAACATTAATTTTTGCTTATATATAAACAGAAAAGGAAGTTTTACAAAATGATAGGTTTTAATATTCCGCCAATGGTGGGAAACGAAGAAAAATATGTAACAGAAGCTATACGAAATCATAAAATATGTGGAGATGGTGAGTTTACAAAAAAATGTAGTAATTTTATGGAACAAAAATTTAATGCAAGTAAAGTTTTGTTAACTACATCTGGAACTTCAGCTCTAGAAATGGCAGCTATTTTATTAGATATACAGCCAGGTGATGAAGTTATAATGTCACCATACACATTTGTTTCAACAGCAAATGCATTTGTACTTCGTGGTGCTAAAATTGTTTTTGTTGATATTAGACCAGACACAATGAACATAGATGAAAAATTAATAGAAGATGCAATTACAGAAAAGACAAAAGCCATAGTTCCTGTGCATTATGCTGGTGTGGCTTGTGAAATGGATGCAATAAATGAAATAGCTAGAAAGCATAACTTAAAAGTTGTAGAAGATGCAGCTCAAGGGGTTATGGCAAAATATAAAAATCAATATCTTGGAACAATAGGAGATATTGGATGCTATAGTTTCCACGAAACCAAAAACTACAGTATGGGTGAAGGTGGAGCAATAGTTTTTAAAGACAATAATTATGTTGAAGATGCAGAAATAATAAGAGAAAAAGGAACTAACAGAAGTAAGTTTTTTAGAGGACAAGTTGATAAATATACGTGGGTAGAATGTGGATCATCATTTTTACCAAGCGACATAAACGCTGCTTATTTATGGCCAGAACTTGAAATGGCAGATGAAATTAATAACAATAGATTACGTGCATGGAATATATATAATGATGGCTTAAAGGAGCTAGAAGAAAAAGGGTTCATTGAAAGACCTGTTATACCAGCAGAATGTGAACATAATGCGCATATGTATTACATAAAAGCTAAAGATTTGGATGAAAGAACAAAATTAATTGCATATTTAAAAGAAAATGGTGTACAAGCTGTATTCCATTACATTCCACTTCATACAGCTCCTGCAGGCTTAAAGTATGGAAGATTTCATGGAGAAGATAAGTATACAACCAAAGAAAGTGAACGTTTATTACGTTTACCAATGTATTACAATATAGCAGAAGATGATGTAAAATATGTTGTAAGTAAAATAAAAGAATTTTATAAAGTGTAATTTCAAAAGGATTACACTTAATTTATGTTGTGATTTAACAACAGAGCGGAAAGGAAATAATTAATTGTGAAAAAAATTGCAATAATTGGAGCTAACGAATTTCAAAATCCACTTATACTTAAGGCTAAAGAGCTAGGTTACGAAACTCACGTTTTTGCCTGGCAAGATGGAAGCATTGGAGAGAAAACAGCAGATTTTTTCTATCCAATTAGCATTGTGGAAAAAGATCAAATCTTAGAAAAGTGTAAAGAAATAGGTATTGATGGAATAACAACAATTGCATCAGATTTAGCAACTGTAACAGTTACATATGTTGCAGAAAATATGAACCTTCCAGGTAATTCAATAGCATGCTGCAAAAAAGCAACAAACAAATATGCAATGAGGGAAGCTTTGTTAAATGGTGGAGTTCCAACCATAAAGTTTATAAAAGTATCAGAAAATAACAACTTTAATATAAGTGATATAAGCAATATGAAATTTCCATTAATTGTAAAACCAACAGATAGATCGGGTAGCAGATCTATTACAAAAATTACAAACATAAATGAGTTAAGTGATGCAATATCAAGAGCTCAAAAAGATTCATTTGAAAATAGTGCTATTGTTGAAGAGTATATTGATGGAAAAGAATACAGTGCAGAAGGAATCTCGTTTAAAGGAAAACATAAATTTTTGACTGTAACAGAAAAACGAACAACAGGAGCGCCGAACTTTATTGAAACAGGACACATAGAACCTGCTTTTATTTCTGATGAAATGAGAGAAAAAATATTTTTCGAATTAGAAAAAGCTTTAAATGCACTAGATATAACAAATGGTGCTACTCATTCAGAGTTTAAAATCACTCCAGAAGGAGAAGTAAGAGTTATAGAAATTGGTGCTAGAATGGGTGGAGATTGCATTGGATCAGACTTGGTTCAAATTTCAACTGGATATGACTTTGTTAAAATGGTAATTGATGTTGCAATGGGAAAAGAGCCTGTTTTTGAAAAAGTAACGGAGCCCAAAATTGCTGCAATAAAATTTATTTTTAATCAAGATGATGTAAACATGTATGATAGAGCAAAAGCTGAAATTCCTGAATGTATATACAGGGCTAGCAAAATAGAAAACGTTGACTCTCATAAGGTTATAGATAGCTCTTCAAGATTTGGATTTTATATTTTAAGTACAAACGACTTTAACAAAATAGGGTGGTTATTTAGTAATGAATAATGAAAAAACGAAATTTCAATTAAATAAAAATTTAATTAAAAATATTGTAATACTGCAGGTAATTATAGCAATATACACGCTCTCAACGGTTGCTGCAAAGTTTGCCTCGGGACAAGAATTTTTTAGTTTTAAATTCTTTTTATTCTATGGAATAGAGATTGCTATTTTAGGAGTATATGCAATTTTATGGCAACAAATAATTAAAAAGTTTGAAATATCTGTAGCATATGCTAATAGGGCAATGGCTCTTCTATGGTCAATTGTATGGGCACTGGTATTTTTTAAAGAAAATATAACAATAAAAAATGTAATAGGAGTAATAATTGTAATTATAGGTACAATTATAGTAAATAGAGATGGTAATACAAAGTAGTTTAATTTTAATTGCATCTGTTTTTGTGGCAACGTGTTCACAAATTTTGTTAAAGAAAAGTTCAGATATTAAGTACGAATCTATAATACGTGAATACCTAAATTGGCGAGTTATTGTTGGTTATGGAATGATGTTTGTATCAACAATATTAACAATTATAGCCTTTAGAAATTTGGATTATAAAAATGGTCCAATTTTAGAATCTATAGGATATATTTTTATGATGATTTTAAGTAGAGTATTCATAAAAGAGCCAATTACTAAGAATAAAATAGTGGGAAATATTTTAATCTTAGCAGGTATAATTGTGTTTTATGTATAGTTTAAAATAAGATATAAAGAATTAAAAAAATTAAAGACATTTTTTATTAAAAAATGTCTTTTTTTAGGGGTATTATGTACATTAAAAGGTTTACAAAAAAGCCATTTTATGAAATAATACAAAAAAATATGGGAGGTTATCAGAATAAAAAATGCAAGAAGAAAAAATTGATATTTTAGTAGCAACATACAACAGTAAAATAAATTTTTTAGAAATGCAACTAGATAGTTTGTTAAATCAAACGTATTCTAATATTCAAGTAATAATAAGCGATGATGCCTCAACCAAAAGTGAAACAAAAGAATTTCTAAAAGAGTATGCAAAAAAAGATAGCAGAATAACATTATTTTTAAATGAGACCAATAGAGGCTATGTAAAAAATTTTGAATTTCTAATGGAAAAATCAGATGCAAATTACATAATGTTTTGCGATCACGATGATATATGGTATAATACTAAAGTTCAAAAAATGTATGAAAAATTAATTTCTGAAAATGTGGACTTGGTATATTGTGATGCAAAGCAAATAAACGAAGATGGAAAGATTTTACAAGAAAGTTACATAAGCTACAAACACCTTCCAAAATTAAATGGTAAAAATAGTACACTGGCGTGTGCTAGGCACATTGCCATTGGTTGCTCTCAGTTGTTTACAAAAAAAATAAAGGAGCAAATATTACCATTTAAAGAAAGTGTAATAGCTCATGATTGGATAAACACTTATCTAGCAACACTTGGAAATGGAGTGGCATACATAGACGAGCCGTTATTTGAATATAGGCTTCATAGTGGCAACGAGTTTGGTGGAAGAAATTTAAACCAAAACTTAAACAGGTGGAAAGAAAAGTATGGCAATAACTACAAGGCATACAAAGAGTACAGAAATTGGGCTATAACCGATACTTTCTACAAGGGAGCAAAAATGTGCGACGATTATGTACATCTTGAAATTAACAATGAAATACTAAAGTATTATGAAAAACTAATTAAAACAAAAATTTTGAACATACATATCTTTAAATATTTTAAATATTTAGGATTTAAAGGCATAAAAAGTAGAAAAATAAAGGAAATAGTATTATTTCATTTTCCACTTTTGGGTTATGCAAAATTTAAATTAAGGTGATTTTATGGATGAATATGTTGATGTATTACTTGCAACATACAATGGTGAAAAGTATATAAAAGATCAGCTTGAAAGCATTTTAAACCAAACGTATAAAAAAATTCATATATACGTATCAGACGATAATTCAACAGACAACACTCAAAATATATTAAAAGAGTATGAAGCAAAATATGATAATGTTTTTGTTACATATCAAGAAAAAAATATTGGAAGTGTTAGAAATTTTGAATTTTTAATGACAAAAGTTAAAGATGCATACTACATGCTTTCAGATCAAGATGATGTTTGGTATGAAGATAAAGTTGAAAAAAGCTTAAAAAAGCTAAACGAAGAAAATGCAGATTTGGTATTTACAGATTTGAAAGTAGTAGACGAAAACTTAAAATCTATAAATAAATCTTTCTATACAATGATGGGAAAGATTGGAAAAATAAATAAATCAGTTAATA